>JBKQLO010000123.1:0-11116 GCA_052147055.1 Terriglobales bacterium | reverse complement strand
GCAGCCGACGAACGCGGACACCTTCTCCAGCAGGTGGAGAATGGTTATTCCGAGGCCGAAGTTCGCGACCGCCTGGTGCAGCAAGGGCTCCTGGTTTACTGGGTCAAGCCCCGCACCCTGCTTTCCGGAGACCTCACCGTCCGGCGGCGCGGCAAAGTCAAACAGAGTCAGTTCGTCATCTTCAATCAGCAGTTCCTGACGCTGATCAAAGCCGGCCTGCCCATCCTCAGCTCGCTGGATCTGCTGATCAAGCGGCAGCGCAACAAGTATTTTCAAAGTCTGTTGCAGAACGTTCGCGACCGGGTCAAAGGAGGCGAACTGCTCTCGGACGCGTTCGCCGCGCAGGGTGCATTCCCCCGCATCCACTCCACCACCCTGCTGGCCGGCGAAAAAAGTGGCAACATGGAAGAAGTTCTCGCCCGCTACATCGCTTTCCAAAGACTGGCCCTGACCTTCAAGAAGAAGCTGGCGGTCTCGCTGGTGTACCCCACCTTGCTGGTCACCGTGGTATTTGGCATGATGATTTTTTTGGTGACCTACGTGGTGCCGCAGTTTGCCAAACTTTACGAAGACATGCACGCCCAGTTGCCGCCAATCACCCTGGTCATGCTCGACATCGGCACCCACGCTCAGGCATACGCGCCCTTCGCGGTGGTCGCTGTCGTGGTCGCAGGCCTGGCCTTCTGGTATTGGCGAAAAACCGACAATGGAGCAGCCACCATTGATGGCGCCATTCTGAAGCTTCCCCTGCTCGGCGAGATCTGGTTGAAGTACCAGGTGGCCAGCTTTTCCCGCATGCTCTCCACTCTGCTGGCGGGAGGCATGCCGCTGGTGCCTTCGCTTGAGACCGCCGGCGCCTCCATGAGCAGCCGCCGCATCCTGAACGGCGTCAATGTGGCCGCGATCCGGGTGCGCGAAGGCCAGGGACTGGCCAAGAGCCTGGAAGAACAAAAGATGTTTCCGGATTTGTCGGTCGAGATGATCGAAGTCGGCGAGTCCACCGGCGCTTTGCCGGCGATGCTGAATTCGGTGGCGGAGTTTTACGAGGAGGATGTGCAGACCGCGCTGGGCGCGGCCATGGCTCTGGTTGAGCCCGTTATCCTCATCATTATGGCGGTGTTTGTGGGCGGAATCCTGATCTCGTTGTACCTGCCCATTTTCACCCTGGGATCAAGTATTCACTAGTGAACGGCCTTAACCCTGGAGTCGGAAGGTGCGCATATAAATGGCAGGCACAGCAGAGAATAAAACGGTATTCGTAGGCGGGGGTAACGGCGCTCCCGTGGTCCCCAGTGAAGAACTGGAAAAGGCGCAGGACATCGCCCGCCGCTATCGCTGCCAGTTCGTGGACCTGCACAACTTCCAGCTCCATCATGACCTGTTTAAGAACATCCCCGTCCACCTGATGTTCCGCTACAACTTCGTCCCCCTCGAAGAAACCGAGGACGGGCGCCTGGCCATCGCCATCGCCGATCCCAGCCAGTTGATGATGATCGATGAGATCAGCCTGCTGCTGGGCAAGCGCATTATCACCAAAGTCTCCACCCTCGGCCAGATCACCGAAATCCTCAAGAAAACCGAACAGTCCAAGCGCGTGCTCGAGGATGCCAGCGAAGGCTTCGCTCTGGATGTGATCCACGAAGACGAGGCCGGCGGCGACGAGAGCATTTCCATCGACCGCCTGACCGCGCAGGGCGATATCAGCCCCATCATTCGTCTGGTGGACACCACCATCTTCACGGCTTTGCAGCGGCGCGCCAGTGATATTCATATCGAGACCCGCGACGACTCGGTCTGCATCAAGTTCCGCATTGACGGCGTGCTCACGCAGGCCATGCCGCCCATCGCCAAGGAACACCATTCGACCATCATTTCTCGTATTAAAGTGATGAGCGAGTTGGACATCTCCGAACGCCGTGTCCCCCAGGACGGCCGCTTTCGAGTGAAGTATGGCACTCCCGAGCGCCCCATCGATTTCCGTGTTTCCATCATGCCTTCGATTCACGGCGAAGACGCCGTGCTCCGCGTGCTCGACAAAGAGTCGATGAGCGAGAAGTTCCACAAGCTCACGCTCGATGTGGTGGGCTTCGATGAGCAGGACTTGCGGCAATTCCGCCGTTACATCAAGGAACCCTACGGCATGGTGCTGGTCACCGGGCCCACGGGCAGCGGCAAAACCACCACCTTGTATGCCGCGGTCAACGAGATCAAGACCGACGAAGACAAGATCATCACCATTGAAGACCCGGTGGAATATCAGATTCGCGGCATCACCCAGATTCCGGTCAACGAGAAAAAAGGTCTGACCTTCGCCCGCGGCCTGCGCTCCATCCTGCGCCACGACCCCGACAAGATCATGGTCGGCGAAATCCGCGACACCGAAACCGCGCAGATCGCCATTCAGTCCGCCCTCACCGGCCACTTGGTCTTCACCACCGTCCACGCCAACAATGTGGTGGACGTAATCGGCCGCTTCCTCAACATGGGGGTGGAGGCTTACAACTTCGTTTCCGCGCTGAACTGCATCCTGGCCCAGCGCCTGGTGCGCCTGATTTGCGAATCCTGCCGCACCCAGGTGGAATATGACAAAGAGACCATGGAAGCCAGCGGTCTCGACCCCGAGCAATGGTCCAAAGTCGCCTTCTACGAAGGCCAGGGCTGCATCGAGTGTGCCGGAACCGGGTTCCGCGGCCGTACCGCGATTCATGAACTCCTGAACCTGAGCGACCGCGTGCGTGAATTGATTCTGCTCAAGAAGCCGACTTCAGAGATCCGCCGGGCTGCCCGCGAAGAGGGGATGCGATTCCTGCGTGAATCCGCCCTCGACAAAGTGAGATTGGGCCTGACCACGTTGAAAGAGATCAACAAAGTCACCTTCATCGAGAGCAACCGATAGAAGAGACACGAACCACTGGCTAGGGCTGCCGTCCTTTAGGCCAGTTCTTCGAGTGCCCATCGAGATATTGCAATTATTCGTACCGCGGCGTTCTACTTAGTAGGGACGGGAGTAGTGTGGACAATGGCTTTGACATCTAAACCGAGGCTGGCTTGCGAAGTCGCAGCCGACCGCGTGCTCGCCGCTCGGGCTTTGGAACCGGGCACGGTGGATCGGTGCGCCGCCAGCGAACTCGTCCCCGGCTGCGTGGTCCCCGACCTGGTCGAGGCCAATCTGCGCGACCGCGGCCGTATTCTCGACTCCATCCGCCAGACTCTGGACAGCCTGGAAGGCCGTTCCCGCGACGTGATCGCGGTCCTGCCGGACGCCGCCGTGCGCGTGGTGCTGCTCGACTTTGAGACCCTTCCCACCAAGCGCGACGAAGCCGAAGGCGTGGTCCGCTTCCGCCTGAAGAAGTCGCTTCCCTTTGATGTGGACAAAGCCAAGATTTCCTATCACGCGCAACCTGCGGCCACCGGACTCCGTGTGGTCGCGGCGGTAGCCCTGACCAGCGTCATCGAAGATTACGAGTCCATCTTTCGCGAGGCCGGCTACAGTCCGGGAGTGGTTTTGCCCTCCATGCTGGCCGCCCTGGGCGCAGCCGATGCCGACCGCCCCACCCTGGTCGTCAAGGTGGATGCCCGTACCATCGGCATCGCCATCGTCGACAAGCAGCAACTATTGCTTTTTCGCAATCTCGAAAACCCGCGCGGAGTCACCATTTCAGGCGAGCAACTGGCGGAAGAAATTTATCCCTCGATTGTGTTCTTTCAGGACACCTATCACTTGAACATCGAGCGTATATTCGTCGCCGGGTTGGCGGACGTCACCGGAGCCGTGCCCGCACTCCGCGCCCAAACCGGGGCAGAAGTCCACGAACTCGTCGGAGCGGCGCAGTTGGGCAGCGGCGCCGGGTCGGTTCCTAAATGGAGAATGGCCGGAGTGGTGGGGGCACTGCTTTCCTGATATGCGCGTCGGTATCAATCTCGCGACCCAGCCCTACGAGGACGCCCGGCGCTTCTGGTTCCGTTGGGGCGGGGGACTGGTAGCGCTCGCCATCGTGACTCTGGGCCTGATCTACTTCACCCTGCTAGGCTGGGTAACCGCCGCTAAGGATAAAAACCTCATCGCTCAGAACCTGCACCAGATTGCGGATCGTGACGGCGACAAGGCCGCCGCGCAAGCTCTTATGAATCTTCCCCAGAACAGCGTGACCCGTGATCGCTCGCAGTTCCTGAATGCCCTGTTCTACCGCAAGTCCTTTTCCTGGACGCAGGTGTTTGAGGAACTGGAGAGGGTCATGCCCCCACGCCTGCATGTCATCTCCATTCAGCCCGAATTCGCCCCTGACAATGAACTGGCCATCAAACTGGTGGTGGCGGGAGACTCTCGCGATCGCGCCCTGGACTTGGTGCGCAAGATGGAGGAGTCGCAACATTTTCAGCAAACCCAGATCGAACAGGAAAGCACGGAAGCCGGCTCCGGCGCCACCGCGGGGGATACCGTGAAGTTCAACATCAGCGCGCTCTACATTTCCGGAGGCACGCTTCCCGCAAGCACCGCGCAGGGCAAATCAGGGGGATCTCAATAATGCCCGATCTCCGGCAAACCCGGCGCAAAACTAAGATTGCGCTGGCCGCAATGGCGGCGGTGGATGTGATCGCAATGGCGGTGTATTTTTCCCCGCTGGTCGGCTCCCAGTCCGCGCGCCAGGAGCAACTCCACGATCTCTGGAGAGAACTCCAGCAGAAGACCCGCGAGGTCGAACCGCTGCGCGGGTTGGACAAGAGAGTCCCTCTAGCCCGCAAACAGATTGACCAGTTTTACAAGGACCGCCTCCCCGCCGAAGGTTCTTCCATTTCCGAAAATATCGGCAAGCTGGCGGGACAAGCGGGAGTCAAGATCAGCAGCGTCCGGTACGACATGAAGGATCCGGAGACCATGGGTGTCCGGCGGGTGCTGATTGAAGCCGATATGAATGGCGACTATTTGCAACTGGTCCGCTTCATCAACTCCTTGGAGCGTGACCAGATGTTTTTCCTGGTTGACAGCGTCCAACTGGGCGGAGAGCAAGGCGGCATGGTGAAGTTGCAAATGAAGCTGGAAACTTATCTCAAAACAGGTGCAGCCTGAGTGAAGCTGGGAAGCGAAAACCGGAATAAGCTGATCGCCGCGGCGGTGCTGGGCTTGGCGGCCCTGCTGTTGGTCGGGCGCATGCTGTTCCCCTCTGCGCCATCGGAGCCGGAGACCGCGGTCGTGGCCCCGGTCGCGCCAGTTACGCCTTCGCGGCCCGCCGGCAAGACCCGGCCTGGCGCCCGTCGTCCGTTGGCGGCTCCGCCTCATTCCATTGATCCCAGCCTGCGCTACGACTGGCTGAAAGCCAGCGAAGACACCAAGTATGAAGGCAACGGGCGAAACATTTTCCTGGCCCAGGCGGAAATTCCGCAGCCGGTCGCGCCCGCCATGACCGACGCGGAAAAACAGAAGGCCAACGGGCCGCCTGCACCGCCGCCTCCGCCGCCCATCAACCTGAAATTCTATGGTTTCGCCAGTAAACCGGGCGAACCCAAGAAGGTTTTTTTGTCCCAGGGGGAAGATGTATTCATCGCCAGCGAAGGCGAGATCGTTGACCGCCGCTACAAGGTCCTGCACATCTCGCCGGTGTCCGTAGAGATCGAAGACGTCCTGAGCAACAATCGCCAGATGATTCCCCTGACCCAGGGATGAGATTTGCAATGAGGTAATTGGTAATTTCCTGATGCCGCGGAAGTCGCCTTACAAATTACCAATTACAAATCGCTAAAATTACAAATTTCTATGAGGCTTTCTCCACCATCTCGGAGGTCCGGACCTTCTGCGCACCCTGCTGAGAGAGGCTACATCCTCATCACTCTCATCCTGTTTGTGGCTCTGTTGGCGATTGCCCTGACCGCACTCGCTCCCGTCATCACCCAACAGATCAAACGTGATCGTGAAGAGGAACTCATCCATCGTGGCACCCAGTACTCGCGTGCCATCAAGCATTACATGAAGAAGTTCAACCGCTATCCCACCCGCATTGAGGATTTGGAGAGCACCAATAACCTCCGCTTCCTGCGTAAGCGCTACAAGGATCCCATCACCGGCAAAGATTTCAAGCTGCTCCACCAGGGCGAAGTGCAGATGTCGTTCGGTCAAGGGATTGCTGGTGCGAACTCGGTGGCCAGCCTCGCCGCCGGGGCTGCGGCTCTCGCCGGCGGCGCCACGACGCCCTTCGGGGGCAGCGGCGCCTTCGGCGGTAACTCCGGTGGCGCCTTCGGCGGCAACAGCGGTGGCGCTCTCGGCGGTAACTCCGGCGGCATTTTCGGCGGTAGTGCTCCCACCCCCCCGGTCGGTGCGACCCCCGGACAAAACGCGGACAACGGCTCCGACGTAGCCCCGAATCCGAGTGTGCCTGGAGCGCCTGGCGGACAAGGCGGGTTTGGTCAGCCGGTGCAGAATCTGCCTGGGTTCAACCAGCAACGCAGCGGCAACCAGGTGATCGGCGGCGGCCCGATTGTAGGTGTGGCCAGCCTCAGCAAAGAAAAAACCATTCGTGTATTCAGCAAGAAGGAACACTACAACGATTGGCAGTTCATCTACGACCCCACGACCGACCGCGGAGGCCTGATAACCACGCCCAACCAGCCCCCCACCCAGACCGCGGGTCAGAACTTGAATGGCCCCCCCGGAGCGCCCGGCACTCCCGGCGCCAACGGTGCTCCCGGTGCCCCCGCTTCCCCTTTCGGGTTCGGCGGCGGCCAGCAAAACTCCTTCGGAGGCATGGCCCCGTCACCTCAGCAGCCGCAGCAGCAAATGCCCCAAATGCCTCCCGAACAGGGTCCGCAGTAGCCCCAAACAAAACGCCCCACCGCTTCGCGATGGGGCTTTTCACAACCGAAACTTTACACGCTGAACGAAGATCCGCACCCGCAGGTGCTCTTCACATTCGGATTCTCAAACTTGAATCCCGCGCCTTCCAGCGTCTCCACGTAGTCCACGATGCAGCCGTTCAGGTACATGATCGAGGTGGCGTCCACATACACCTTCAGGCCATCCATGTCGAAAGTCTTGTCCATCATCCCGGCGGAGTTTTCAAACGACATCGCATAGGAGAAGCCAGAGCAACCTCCGCCCTGCACTCCCACCCGTAGTCCGGCCGGAACCGGGTTCTGCTGCGCCATGATCTCCTTGACCTTGGCGATGGCGCTGGTAGTCAAAGAAATAGGTGCTGCCTTGGGCTTCATCTCAGGTGTAGTCGGCGTCGTCGGCGTAGTTGTCGTGGCCATTCGTATCTCCTTGAAAGTACTCTACCAATTATATAGCACAGCCGGGGCTGGATTATGCCCCAAAAAAGACCTAAAGTCCTCAACCCTTTAGATGCCCCAGGCCCCTGCCGGTCGCGGCCGCTAAACAAAAGCAGCATCATTTGCCTTTCGGGGATATAATTGGCCCGATTCACCGGTGTCGGCGGTGGTGGTAACTTGCACCGGCAGAACTTGCGCGATCGGACTCGATCCGCATCGAGGTGGCATATGGGTATGTTGATGTGGCCGCTGGTTATATGGGGAGTGATCACCGCTGTCCTCATCATCCTCCTGATCTACCGCAGCACGCTCGCCATGCATGAGGACGATCAACTGTTCCTGAACGAATCGGAATCGCAAATGGAACGGGACCAGATCGAACTCATGCAGAAGCTGAACAAGGTCACTCCCATTGTGAAGTGGCTGGGCGCTGCCTCGGGAGGGCTGATCCTCATCATTGCAGGTGTCGCCCTTTACCAACAGCTCTCACAAATGCAGTGACCTGAGAGCTGGCCCACTTCTCGGACTCTGATCAGAGACGGGGAGCGGCCTGTTCACGGGATTCTTGTCGCTGGTGCCGGGAACAGGACTCGAACCTGCACGCCTTGCGGCACTGGATCCTAAGTCCAGCGCGTCTGCCAATTCCGCCATCCCGGCTTGAAGTTATTCTAACCCAGCCCGTTCCTCTTTCTTTCTTCCCGCCCCTGCCGCTACACTGTTGGTTATGACCGTTCCCAACCAACCCAACATCAAGCTGACGAACGCAGCCGACTATCGCGAGAACTACGCCAACAGCGTTCAAGTGCGAGTCAACGTCTGGGACTTTTTCCTGGTGTTCGGCACCCTCCAGCAACAGACCGAGAGCCAGGTCGAAGTGAAGAACATCCAGGGGATTTATCTGAGCCCGCAGCAGGCCAAGGCCCTGATGTCGATTCTTCAGCAGAACATTGCCGGCTACGAGAGCGCCTTTGGCGAGATCAAACTCGATCCTCGCATGGCCGCCGCCGGGCCCATTCACTAATCATTGCGGTGACTATTAACCCCGCATCGCGCCCGTATCCAACTCTGTTGCTCTTCACCCTGTTCTTTCTGGGACTGTTCGCCCTGCACGTACCCCTGCTCCACCTTCCTTATTTCTGGGACGAAGCCGGATACTACATTCCTGCCGCCCGCGACCTGCTGCTCTCAGGATCGTTGGTTCCGTACTCCGCCCCGTCGAACGCTCATCCGCCGTTGGTCATGGCTTATCTCGCCCTGGCTTGGAAGATTCTGGGATTCACTCCCCTCGTAACCCGCACTGCGATGCTGCTGATCGCAGCTCTCGCGCTGCTGGGTGTGTTTCGTCTGGCCCAGCGAGTGGCCAACACCGAAGTTGCGATTGCCTCTGCCCTCTGCACCGCGCTCTATCCAGTCTTCTTCACTCAAAGTTCGCTCGCGCATCTCGACTTGGCGGCCGCCGCATTCACCTTTTGGGGCCTACTCGCCTACGTGGAAGACCGTTGCCCGGCAACCGCAATCTGGTTCTCCCTCGCAGTTCTGGCCAAAGAAACCGCGATCCTCGCCCCACTCGCTCTCTTCGCCTGGGAACTGCTCGCGACCAGGATTCGGCCTGCCGATCGCTCGCCAGGAAGCGTAGCAAAATTCGCCGCACTACTTTTCCCACTCATCCCCCTCGCCCTCTGGTACCTCTACCACTACCACCGCACCGGGTTCATCTTTGGCAACCCTGAATTCTTCCGTTACAACGTGCAGGCGACGCTGCGCCCACTCCGCATTCTGCTCGCGCTCGGCATGCGCCTTTGGCAACTTCTCGCCTACCTGAATCTCTACCTGCTCACTTTGGCCACGCTGCTTGCCATGTTCCGCGAGCCGCTCCATGATCGTCAACGCATCGCTCTTCCCGTGCAGTTTGCTTTTCTTTCCGTCATCGTCGTCTACGCGTTCGCCATGGCCATCGTCGGCGGGGCTGTGCTGGCGCGCTACATGCTCCCAGTCGTCCCTCTGGTCATCATCATCTTTGTTTCTACCCTGCGCCGCCGGGTACGGGTCTGGCGCGGAGTTATAGTCCTCGTCGTTCTGGGCTTTGTTGCCGCGCTGTTCGTCAACCCTCCTTACGGCCTCTCGCTCGAAGACAATCTCGCCTACCGCGACTACATTCAGATCCATCATGGCGCCGAGGATTTCCTCGAAGCTCGCTATCCCAGGGCGCGGGTGCTCACCGCCTGGCCGGCCAGCGACGAACTCTCCCGCTCCTACCTCGGCTACGTCACCCGTCCCATGCGCGTGGTGCGTATTGAGGATTTCACTGTCGAACAACTATTCGCGGCCTCCGGCCTGCGCCCGAGATTTGATGTCGCCCTGGTCTTCTCCACCAAGTACGAACCGCCGCACCCGCTGTTAGAGCGTTGGGAAACCTGGCAACGCTGGAAGACTGAATTCTTTGGCTACCATCGCGATGTTCCGCCCGCCGCCGCGGCTCAGATCCTGGGAGGTCAACTGGTTTACGAAGAGCACCGCCCCGGCCAGTGGGTGGCCGTCATTGAGCTCGCGCAAATAGCGGAAGCGCGCGCCCTCCCAAACGCAAAAATGCCCGGAATCCTTGCGAATTCCGGGCAATCTTCTGGTCTAACTAGACAGCCGTAACGTTCTCAGCTTGCCAGCCCTTGGGGCCCTTGGTCACGTCGAACTGCACGGCCTGGCCTTCTTGCAGGCTGCGAAAGCCCCCCGCTTGAATCGCGGAGAAATGCACGAAGACGTCTTCGCCATTTTGCCGGCTGATGAAGCCATAGCCTTTGGCGTCGTTAAACCACTTTACTGTTCCTGTTTCTGCCATTGATGTTTCCTTTTTCTTGTTTCTGAATTGTGCTGAGAAGAATCGCGGCTAGTGGAAGGGGTGACGCTGGTTGGCGATACCGACTTTCAGTTGCTTGTGAATCAAACTTAGCGCTAAATTCAGTATACACGACTGACCCTAAAACCTCCTCAACAATCGTGCAAGGCCCTATTTGTCACTGTCCGGCTCTGTCTCCCTGGTCCGGCCTGCCGACGACCACAACCCGCCTGCGAGGCAACTCTTCATCGCCGATTTCCCCCGCAAATTGCAGGTCGAGCCCCAGACGCCAGGATTCCCGGCGAGCCGCATCGTTGAAAAAGTAAACCACATCTCCTCCAAATCGATCTCTCAAGACGACGCCGTTCATCCAGATCGAAGGGGCTGGCCGAATACACTTTTCAGATCGCTCGAATCACTCAGGGCAGCGCCCAGCTCGCGTTGAAATCCGAGAGCTCCTTGCCTCACTTGCGCCATCGTAAGAGCCACAACGTGGTAGGACATAAACCTGAACCTGGATCGAGAATGGCAGACGACGCCGAAGCTGTCCAGCAAGGAGCGTTAAGGGGTCTGGCAGGAGGGGAATTCGTCGAGGGCATCTCAGCAGAAAAAAAGAGCAGGAAATTTTCCTGCTCGCTCAATCGTGGCTAGTGCTTTAGGCTTCTCGCAAGGCTCCTGCAAATCATTGCGCTCCCATAGGCCGAACTGCGAAGCGTCCGAAACCCTTTCGCTGCCGAAGTCGGTCGTGGACGTTCTCCGGCAGAGCCCGCTTCTGGGCCACGGATAAGCCAATGTTGCAGTGACTTCCGCCACGGGTGGGGATCGCCCCGAAGGCCGGAGCGTCACCGGTATTCTGATCGAACCCAATGCCCACAATCTCCCCTTGATCATTGATGTCGTTTGGCATTAACCAAGAAGGCCAGGTGACAGGTCAGTCTTGCGATCAAAACGGAAACTGCCGGGCTTTCCTGTGGCAAGACGGCGTGATGACGGACCTCAACAGTCTGGTCTGCCAGGGCACGTCGT
>JBKQLO010000122.1:0-3437 GCA_052147055.1 Terriglobales bacterium | reverse complement strand
TCGCAGGCCCGAAAATAAATCCGCGGGACACCAGCGGATGCAGCCAGAACCCTTCCCGAATCACAAAATCACTAAGACTGGAGAGAATCTAAGTCGCGGAGTCCATTTTTCCGCAGCCTGCTAGGGCAGTGAAGTGGGGCCCTATCGGGCGCAGAAACGAAACTCTCTACGAATTGTCATCCCGAGCGAAGCGAATCCGTAGCCCGCGGCGAAATGCAGATCCCTCGCTTCGCTCGGGATGACAAGATTTAGTTGTGGAGCAAGGTCGCGCGGCTGCGTTTTCTTTATCGCACCACGCCTTCCAGCGGCGAACTGGCAGTCGCGTAGAGCTTCCGCGGCATTCTGCCTGCCAGGTACGCCTGTCGCCCCGCCAGCACGGCGTGCTTCATTGCCTCCGCCATCAGCACAGGTTCCTGAGCGCCGGCGATGCCGGTGTTCATCAGCACAGCGTCGTAGCCCAACTCCATGGCAATGGTGGCGTCGGAAGCCGTGCCCACGCCCGCGTCCACAATCAACGGGACTCCCGTGATCATCTCGCGCAGGATTCGCAGGTTGGCGGTGTTCTGAATGCCCAGCCCGCTGCCGATTGGCGCGCCCAAAGGCATCACTGCCGAAGCGCCGGCGTCCACCAGTCGCTTGGCGAAGACGATGTCGTCCGAGGTGTAGGCCAGCACGGTGAATCCTTCTTTCGCCAGCACTCCGGTAGCTTCGAGCGTCGCTTGCACATCCGGATACAGCGTTGCCTGGTCGCCAATCACTTCCAGCTTGATCCAGTCCGAGAGTCCAACCTCGCGCGCCAGCCGGGCGGTGCGGATGGTGTCATCGGCGGTATAGCAGCCGGCGGTGTTCGGCAGAAGGAAATATTTATTCGGATCGATGTAATCGAGCACCGACTCCTTGCTGCGGTCGAGATTCACCCGGCGCACGGCCACCGTCACCATGTCGGCGCCACTGGCCTCGAGGGCGCGGGCGGTTTCCTGGAATGATTTGTATTTGCCGGTCCCGACGATCAAGCGGGAACGGAATTGCCTGCCAGCGATAATGAGTGAGTCCGTCATGTGTTTAATTGTACGACTCAAGCGAGCCAGGAACCAGATAGTGGAGCGACGGGCGTCTCGCCGGTCCAGTGCCGAGCGCTGTCGAATGGGGACGCCCGGGTTCCGCCGGTTCAGTTTCCAGCCGTTTCCGCCTTCGCGTACATCTCTTCGATCAACGCCTGGTACCGCTCCTCAATCCCGCGTCGCCGCACCTTCAGCGTGTGCGTCAGGGTTCCATCCTCAGCCGAAAATTCTTCTGCTATTAGCAGCACACGTTTCAGTCTTTCGAAGCGCGCCAGGTTCTGGTTCACTTCTTCGATGATGCCTTCGTACAGCGTCTGCACCTTGACGTGCGCGACGAGTTCTTGTCGCGAAGCGAAGTTGACCTGGTTCGCCCGCGCCCAATCTTCCAGAACAGGGAAGTGCGGCGAGATCAGCGCCGCGGGAAATTTCCTCCGGTCACCAATCACCACTGCTGTTCCGATGAGCGGGTTCAGCTTGAGCGAACTCTCGATCGGCTGCGGCGCGATGAATTTCCCGCCGGAAGTTTTGATCAGGTCTTTCTTGCGATCCGTGATTGAAAGGTATCCCTCGCTGTCGAGTTGCCCGATGTCCCCCGTCTTGAACCAGCCGTCCACAAAGGCGTCACGCGTTTCCTCGGGACGATTCCAGTAGCCTTTGAATACCGAGGGCCCGCGCACCAGCACCTCGCCGTCGCCGGCAATTCGCACTTCGACGTTCGCGAGCGGCTTGCCGACAGTTCCCAGTTTGTGTGCCCCGGGCGTGCTCACGGCGATCACCGGGGAAGTTTCCGTCAGCCCGTATCCCTCGTGGATGGGAATACCGATATCGGCATACCACTCCGCCAATTCCCGGCCCAGCGGCGCGCCTCCGGAAACGAACTCCTCCGCCTTTCCACCCATCCCCGCGCGCACCTTGGAAAAGACCAGCCAGTCCGCAATTTTCCAGGAGAGCGCTGAAGGCTTGATTCCGTCCAGAGTCTCGGCGCGGTGAGCGCGCCCCACCGAAAGCGCCCAGCGATAGACCGCGTCTTTTGGAAAGCCCGTAGCCTTGAGAATCACCTGTTGACGAATCTTCTCGTACACGCGCGGCACAGCAATAAAGGTGGCGGGTCGGACTTCCGCCAAAGCCTGCGCCAGTTGCTTAATGTCAGGACAATACGCCAGCACCACCCCGCGGTAGAGCAGCGCGAAGTCGGCATGGCGCGCCGTCACATGGGAAAGTGGCAAAAAGGATACGCTCACCTCTTCGCCTTTTGTCCCGACGCCGAATCCATCCAGCGAATACGTGATATTCGAAGCTATGTTCCCGTGGGTCAGCATCGCTCCCTTCGGAGTCCCCGTGGTTCCTGAGGTGTAAATAATTGTCGCCAGGTCGTCCGGCCCAATCGACCGCGCGCGGGCATCGAATTCCGGATCGAAGTCGGTCGGACCTTGCAGCATCAGTCCCTGCATGTGGACCGCGTGCGCAGTTTCGATCGCGTCCATCACCATGATCCGCTCCACCGGTGTTTGACGCTGGATGGTCAGAACCTTTTCCAGTTGGTGCTTGGTGGACACCGCGACTACGCGCGCCCCGGAATCTCCGAGGATGAATGAAGTCTGCTCAGCGGTCTGTGTGGAATAAATCGGAACCGTGACCGCGCCCAGGGACAGTGCTGCGAAATCAGTGATCGTCCACTCCGGGCGATTTTCGCTGAGGATGGCGACGCGATCGCCTTTGCCGATACCCCAGGATTGAAGCGCGCGAGCCACACCCACGACGCCGCGGTAAATCTCCGTGGAAGAGATCGGCGCCCAGCCCAGGACTTGTCTTTGCAGCATGACGCGGTTGCGTCGGCTTTGGCACAAAGCCAACAAAATGTCGTTTAGAGTCTGAAGGCTCATCCGATCCGATCAAGATCCCGCAATCATTGTCGCAATCATTGTACGCAGATTGTACAGAGTCGGAAGAAGTGCTTCGGCCTTGCTGCGCGTGGCAGGCATTTTGGCGTTTTGCCCGCGCTTCCAGTCGCGGGGAACGCTTTGGCAGGCTGCGGAAAAACTTTTGTGTCAGGATATTGCTTGGCGATGCCGCAAGCTTCGCTGAATCACGCGTGCAAGCAAAGCGAAGAAGCACCCGGAGCGGGTCCGCTTGGAATGAAGCCGTGCATGCGACGTCCAAGAATTCAAGCTGACCGGCCAAGGAACGCCAGTTACGGGATGAAGTGCGAAGCGACTCATCCGGAGTTGCACACTGATCTGCTCACTAACTAATCGCCAGGCAGTTTGACCCTGCTTCACGGCGCTGTTATGATTTTTCTGCGGGGTGGAGCAGTCTGGTAGCTCGTTGGGCTCATAACCCAAAGGTCGGTGGTTCAAATCCACCCCCCGCAACCAA
>JBKQLO010000121.1:0-6278 GCA_052147055.1 Terriglobales bacterium | reverse complement strand
CCAATGCTTCCGCCGTAGATCGCAAGCAGCGCCAGGCACAGCAGCGTGATCGTAGCGGCGCTCGTCGGCCGATATTCCGGCGGCACGCCCTCGGGGGACGTCATCACATAGACGAGCAACCAAACCGTGAAATCCGCAGCAATCGCCGGAAGCACTCTCACACTCAGGCGTTGACCGAGGCAAACCACCACTTCGCTAGCCAGTGCCAGAGCAAGCAACCCAGCGGTAAACGGCACAAGCTCGCGCGTGGCAATAATGAGCGCTAGAGTTGTGACGACAGCTGCCAGAGCCGTCACCCACGGAATCGCTTGCAGGTTCTCCCGCCTTGCTAGTGCCAAGGCAAGCACAACAAACGCAACCAGCACCGCCGTCGTGAAGGACGGCGACAACACCGGATAACGCACGGTGGATTCCCACAGCAGCGGCGAGAGGATCAGTGTTGCCGTGATTGCGTAGGTGATGCTGGCGAAGAGATTCCTTTTGTGAGTCCTGACTGCCCAGACCAGCCACATGCCCGCGTACACGATGGCGGCAATCAGCAAGGGCAACTTTGGGATTGTTCCCGACTCAGCGACTGCACGCAGCAGATAAGCTCCGGCAATTCCCAGAACGGCTTTGCCGAACACGGGTAGCACACCGGCCGACAAGTTCGTTGCTGTGAAGCCCCTCCCCGGCTCTGTCGCGGGATGCGCAGCGCTCCCAGACGCAGGAGCGGCAGGGGTCTTAATCTGTGGCTGGCTCTCTAGTGTGGAAACGCGGCGTTCCAACTCCTGTATCCGTTGGCTGAGTTGTTCCACATCTGATGCCATGCCGTCGAAAGCTTGTGCCATTCGCTCCTCCGCATCTGCCCTGAATGAGCAAGGGCTTAGCTGGTTCCGTGTGCCGGAGCGGCGCCGGGCAAGGAGTCTGAATCCGCCCAAGGGGGCAGGAGTTTCACCAGAAGCCACAGAATGACGAAAGGAAGGATCAAGAGCGCGATCGCGGTCAACAACCCTTCCCGCGTGGCGAACGCCATCTTGTACGTGGTGTAACCAAGGAAACTCTTGGAAAAGAGCTGGCCGCCGATCACCACATTCCAGCGCATCGCAAAAATACCGATCATCGTCAAACATCCGGCCAGCCCGTAAACCCGTTTCCGTGCAATGTCGTTGAACTTCAGAACCTGGGTCAGGCCCAGCAGCGCGATGGGCGTCACCGTGCCCAGCAGGATCTGGACGATTACCTGGGAGGTCCACAGGCGTGTGTGCACCATGAAATCCAAGCTGCGGAACGACTCATCGGCTTCGTAGATTCGCTGCAGCAGGTCGAGCATCTCCAGGCTGAAGTCGATGATGAAGGTGAAGAGCAGATACCGCGCGATCGTGTCCAGGCAGCGCATGTCGATTTCTTTTCCGCGCATCCGTGTCGAGAACATATAAAGCAACATCACCGCCGAGATGCCTGAAACCATCGCCGAGAACACAAAAACGATGGGCATCAGCGGGGATGACCACCAGGGGTTTGCCTTTACCGATCCAAAAATGAAGCCGACATATCCGTGCAAAAGAAACGCGGAGGGAATTCCAATCAGCGTGATGAAATACCCGAGTCTCTCATCGATACGCAGTGAGCGTTCACTGAGATTGCGGGATCCGAGCGTGAGCACGCGGTACACCAGGCGTATCGTGCCCCTCGTGGTCTGGGACAGCAGCACAATTTCACGCCGGTAGTCGAGCCAGATCTCCAGGAGCAGCACGCCCATCAGGTACCAAAGATAGACAAAGCCGAACATGGCCATGGCGGAAGAACGGTGCGGCGTCAGATACATCTCGAGTGAGCGCTCCGGATGTCCCAGGTGCAATTGCAGCGGCAGCGGAGCCACCAGCAGGAAGGCGAGTGCCGTGAGCAGGGCCAGCCGATACGTCGGCTTCACCGCCTGCACCCGGAACACGCGTTCGAGCGAAGCCAGAATGAACGCCCCGGCTACCAGTCCCGTGATGAAGGGATAAAGAACAACCAGGATACCCCACTGGAGCTCCACTTCGTTCGGGTACATAAAGCCTTCGACGGGTACCTGCACGAGCCTCCTTACCGCACCGAACCGTCCATGCCGTTGTAAAAAACCTTCGCCCCGGTCGCCATGTGGGGTTTCAGAACCTGAATCGTGTGCGTCCTCAAGAACTCATGAATCGGATCTTTGGGATTCTTCAAGTCGGCCAACTGCCGCGCGCCGGTAGGGCAGACCTCGCAACAAGCGGTGGTGAGTCCCTCGGTGATGCGGTGATAGCACAGCGTGCACTTCTCCGCAGTCCTGGTCTTGGGATTGAGGAAGCGGCACCCGTAGGGGCACGCCTGCACGCAATAGCGGCAGCCCAGGCAATAACTTTTATCCACCAGCACGACTCCGTCCGGCGTGATGAACGTCGCGCCCACCGGGCAGACCTGCGTGCAGGGAGAATCCACGCAGTGATTGCATAGTTTGGGGACAAAGAAGTTTTTGCCGCCGTCGTCGGCATGGGGCGGGAAGCCGTTCTTGCCGCCATCGGGCGATTCCACTTCCGGCTTTTCGATCTTCCAGTCCGCCACGTGGTAGCGTTCAATCCAAGTGCGGTAGTAGCCTTCGGGAACGTCGTTCTCCTCGGCACAGGCGCGCACACAACTGCCACAGCCGATGCACTTGGTGATGTCGATCAGCATGCCCCACCAGTGCTCGGTCAGCTTGTAGTTCGGCGCAGCCTCCGGGGTCCCCGCCAGCACGTACTTCCACGCCATGGCAGCCGCGGGCAACAGCACCAGTAATCGACGGCGGGTGATGTCCATTACTTCTTCCTCTCCGTCTCACTCTTTGCGGTCTCAATCTTTGGGCGGTGTGGCTGATGGCAGGTGTCGCAGGCCAGCCCTCCGGAGTGGTCCGCCGTGGCAACTTGCGGAAAGCCCTTCGGTTTGGCGCTGTTGGCCTCGTGACAGCGGGCACATACGAGGGCTGTATCTAGCTTTGTGGGTTGCACCGAACCGGGATCGTCAGCGTGCTTGGCCAAGGCCCCGTGGCAAGCTTCGCAAGCGACCACCACATGCTTACCAAGCTTTTTCTGATCCACGACGTCGGTGTGGCAGGCCTCGCAGGTGTCGTGCCCCGCAAACGCAACCGGCCGGGACGCGGTCTCGCCGATCGCTGCCCCTCGGTAGTGGCCGTACTGTCCAAAACTGAGAGGTACGACGGCGGCCCGCAGAATCACGAATGCCACCAGCGCTAGGGCGATGACTGCTGCCAGCCGGATGAGGTGCTCGATGTCCTTGAACAAGTTCGCCTTCCTGCAACCACGCCGCGATCTGCGCCCAAGATTGGGCGATGTACTTCAATACCCGAAATTCTTCTTGAAAGCGATGATCGAACTCACACGAAGCTGTGATGGCGGTCACTCTCAGAGGTGGACGGTTTCCGGGTAAGGCCGATCACGACGCCAGCATGAAGGCTGCGGATTTTGCGCAGAACATCTCTCACCCCCAGTTCGCCATTGCTCGGGTAGAACCCTCGGATGGTCGGCAACGCAGAATCTTAGAGGGCGTCACTCCTGGGCGAATCAGTCCTGAACGGAAAGACAGGATTAACAAGTTCGGATGGATCTTGAAGCACTTCGGGATGGTTCGCCGGCATCCCGCGAAGTCACTTCTTTGGCATAGGCGGGTAAGTTGGGAACGAGCCAAGCACCGCTTCCGGGTGGGAGAAATAATGACGCTCGAAATAGAGCGCTACGTTGACAAGTGCGACCATCACTGGCACTTCTACCAGCGGTCCGATAACAGCCGCGAATGCGGCTCCAGAGTTGAGGCCAAACACTGAAACCGCAACTGCGATCGCCAGTTCAAAATTGTTGGAGGCGGCCGTAAATGCCAGGGTTGTGGTCTTGGAATAGTCCGCGCCCAACTTCTTGCCCATGTAAAAGGACACCAGGAACATCAGCACGAAGTAGATCAAGAGCGGCACGGCGATGCGCAGGACGTCCAAGGGGAGGCGAACAATGTACCCACCTTTAAGCGAGAACATCACCACAATCGTGAACAGCAGGGCAATCAGCGTCAGCGGGCTTACGCGCGGAACGAAGTTCCGCTTGTACCAGTCGTGCCCTTTCATACGAACCAGAGCGGTACGAGTCAGAAATCCGGCAAGAAACGGAATTCCCAGATAGATGAAGACACTCTTTGCAATCTCTGTGATCGACACATTGACGGCGGTACTTCGCAGGCCGAGTTTGGCGGGAAGGACCGTAATGAAGACCCAGGCGTAGAGAGAGTAGAAAAAGACCTGAAAAAGAGAGTTGAAGGCCACCAGGCCAGCCGCATATTGAGTATCTCCTTTTGCCAGTTCATTCCAAACGATGACCATGGCGATGCACCGTGCGAGGCCGATCATAATCAACCCAGCCATGTATTCCGGATATCCGCGCAGAAAGACAATAGCCAGAACAAACATCAGAATCGGCCCGACAACCCAGTTCTGCACGAGTGAAAGAGCGAGCACGCGCCGGTTGCGAAAGACCTCATGCAGGTCCTCATATCGCACTTTGGTAAATGGGGGATACATCATCAAGATCAATCCGGCTGCAATGGGGATGGAAGTCGTGCCTATGTTGAACCGATTCAGAAACGGTACGACTCCGGGCACAAGCCAGCCCAATACAACACCCCCGACCATGGCGGCAAAGATCCACGCGGTTAGATAGCGGTCCAGAAAACTGAGACGACTGGTTGCCTTCATGAGTGATTCCCTATGTTGGGGCAAGCTGACCGAAGCCAGTTTGCGGTCGAAACCGGTGGCTATTCGTGGGTGACGGTTGTCATCGTCTGGCCGATGTGGTCGAGCTGCCTCTTGAGTGCAAGGCTATCGAGAGTTTTCAGTGGGAGGCACAGAAATAGACTGATTCTGCGCTCTAAAATAAAAAACGCCTCGCGAAACGCTCGTTCCACCTCCGCTTCGGTTCCGCGAACCGCCGCTGGGTCGGGAACGCCCCAGTGGGCGGTCATCGGCTGCCCCGGCCACACCGGGCAGACCTCGTTCGCAGCGTTATCACAAACGGTGAAGACGAAATCAAGCTTGGGAGAGCCGGGCACAGAAAATTCCTCCCAGGTCTTGCTGCGCAAACCGCGGATTGGTATATGAGCCGTTTCGAGCTGTCGCAAGGCTTCCGATCGAACCGTTCCTGCGGGGTGACTTCCGGCACTGTAGCCTGTGAAATTGGGCCTACCCTTGAAGGTCAGAATTGCCTCCGCCATAATGGAGCGCGCTGAATTGCCTGTGCACAAAAATAAAACGTTGTAATGTCGTTGCATAACCCTTTCTCTCCTAGTTGCAGCAGGTGGGCCCGCAACACGGCTTCGCTCCGGCGCCCGCAGGCTTCACGGCCCGCACGAAAGCGCTCATGAACTTGCCATCCACTTGCGGTGCAAGCGCGTCGACATCAATGTTCTGGCCGGACAGGAATTCGCGAGCATCTTCGATGCGATAGATCCGGGTGGGCTCAAGCTCAATCTGCTCGAATCCAGCCGATGCCAATTTGCTGCGGTACTCGTTTTCTTCGAGCGCTCCGGCAACGCAGCCCACCCACAGCAGCACATTCTTGCGAATCTCGGGAAGCATTTCTCCGCGCGTGACGACATCCGACACCGCAAAGCGTCCTCCGGGCTTGAGAACGCGGAAGGCCTCCTGCAAAACACGGTCTTTGTCTGCGGAGAGATTTATAACGCAGTTGGAAATGATGACATCGACAGAATTGTCGGGTAGAGGAATGCGCTCAATTTCACCCTTCAGGAATTCAACGTTTTCGACTCCCGCTTTGCGCTGGTTTTCGTTTGCCAATGCAAGCATCTCGTCCGTCATGTCGAGACCGTAGGCTTTCCCGGTTGGGCCGACGCGTTTGGCAGACAGCAAGACATCAATGCCGCCGCCGGAGCCGAGATCGAGGACAACGTCGCCCGGATTCAGATTGGCCAATGCGGTCGGGTTGCCGCAGCCCAGCGATGCGAGCAGAGCTTTTTCGGGAATCTGGCCGGCTTGCGTCGAGTCGTAAAGGTTCGAGGTGATGGGATCCCCACAGCCGCTGCCTGTCGAGGGCTTACTTCCACAGCAGGAACTTCCACCGCCAGTCACTCGCAGAGCCGCTTCCGCATATTTTTCTTTCACCACCTGCTTCAGATCCGGGTTGCTCATTGGCCCTCCTAGCGACAAATTTGGACGATTGATTCTGGTTTGAGTGCCTGGTTGCGTGTGCAACACTCGGCATACAAGAACTGCAATAGCTCCT
>JBKQLO010000120.1:0-7286 GCA_052147055.1 Terriglobales bacterium | reverse complement strand
CCGGACACAGCTACATCGTCTACGGCATCCTCCAGAATGGCGCCACCAGCCTGATGTACGAAGGCGCGCCCAATCATCCCGAGCCCGACCGCTTCTGGAGCATCATCGACCGCCATCAGGTCAACATTCTCTACACTGCACCCACCGCCATCCGAACCTTCATCAAGTGGGGAGAGCAGTGGCCGCGCAAGCACAAACTCGACAGTCTGCGATTACTCGGCACCGTCGGCGAGCCCATCAATCCCGAAGCCTGGATGTGGTACCGCGAGGTCATCGGCCATGAGAATTGCCCCATCGTCGACACCTGGTGGCAGACCGAAACTGGCAACATCATGATCAGCCCTGTCCCCGGCGCCGTCGCCGCCAAACCCGGCTCTGCCACGCGGCCACTTCCCGGCGTCGTGCCCGAAGTTGTCTCCATGGATGGCAAGCCGGTGCCCGATGGTTCCGGCGGCTTCCTCGTCATCAAGCAGCCCTGGCCAGGCATGGCGCGCACCATCTACGGCGATCCCGACCGTTACGTGCAGCAATACTGGTCGCAGATTCCTCCTTACTACTTCACCGGCGACGGCGCCCGCAGAGACCAAGACGGCTATTTCTGGATCATGGGCCGCGTCGACGACGTCATCAACGTTTCCGGCCATCGCTTGAGCACCATGGAAGTGGAATCGGCGCTGGTGGCCCACGAGGCTGTGGCCGAAGCCGCCGTCGTCGGCCGGCCTGACGATCTGAAGGGCCAGGCGATCTCCGCCTTCGTGACTCTCCAACAGGGCCGCCAACCCACTCCCGAGCTAAAAGAAGAACTACGGCGCTGGGTGACCAAAGAAATCGGTGCGCTCGCCCGTCCCGACGACATCCGCTTCAGCGACATGCTTCCCAAAACCCGCAGCGGAAAAATCATGCGCCGCCTGCTGCGAGAACTCGCGACCAGCGGGGAAGTGAAGGGCGACACTACCACCCTCGAAGACTTCAGTGTGATCTCGAAGTTAAAAGAGCAGGACGAAGTCTAGCTTGCGTGGCGCGCGCGCCCTCGCCCGCGTCTCTTTGACGTACTGCCCGGTCGCGTGGGCGTTTGGGCTACGCTGCCCCCACAAAACTCCATCCCCCGCCGCCGAACCTGCCCACTTCCGCTTCCCGCTCGAATGCGCACAGACTCGCCGTGCTGGCCGATATCTCCTCCCGCGCCAGCGCCTCCCCGATCAACGCCGTTGAGGCGTCGTGGGTCTGTTCCAGCAAAGTCCGTGCTAGAACCCGTACGTCCTGGTCCGGAGACGACAACGCCCGCACCAACTCCAGTCCCGCATCTTCTTTGCCGAACTGCGACCACACCATCCCGCACAGCACCAGATAATCTCCGTACATGGCAAGCCTCCCCGGACTGGAATCGAGTCGCCGCTATTCCGTTGTACGTAGATAAGACGCCGGTGGACGGCACTACGTTGTCAATTTATTGTCAAAAGTCGCGCAAAAAGCCTTGAAGCGGGAACGCTATTCTCCCGCGCCCAGCATCACCACCGGCATGGTCGGAGTCGTCGAACCCGCCTCCGGCTCAATCGTGATGGCAAACGCCTTGGCCTCTATACCCGCCGGCAGCGGAGGATTCACCACCGTGGCGCTGCCATGCGCGTCCGGCCTGAATACTCCAGCTGGAATCGGCGCGCCGCTGGTTGGGATCAGCCACAGTTCATACGCTTTCTCGGGCGGCGCCGCCGGCATATTGCTGGCGATGAAGATCAAGCTGGAACGGTCGCGCACATAGATCGCTTTGCCTTGCGGCTGGGGTGGAGTCTTCGCCGCTACCAGGGTCACGCGCATTGCGTCGTTGGCCGTGAGCGTCGAGACGATTTCACGCGCTCGCCGCAACTCCACCTGCTGCGCGACCGCGTCGTAGTCCATTCCTGCAATCTGCTGCCGCAACGCAGAGTTCTGCCTCATCAGGAATATCGCTAGTAGCACCAACGCCGCTGCTGCCAACGATGGCGCCAGCACCCACCAAGAGCGTCGGGGCGGAGCAGTTGTCCCACGCCGGGGTTCGCGTGCGATGGCCGCCATCAAGCGCTCCCGCGACCTCGCCGGCGGCTTCGGCCCCGCAGTGGAGAGCGACAGCAACGCCAGATCACCGCGCAGCGACTCCAGTTCCCGTCGGCACGAGGCACACTCCTGCAAGTGCTTTTCCAGTGCCAGGCGCTCCTCGCCCTCGAGTGACCCCAGTGCGTGCAGCGCCAGGTTCTCTGCAAATTGTTCGTGCCCACTCATGTCTCAAACGCCTTGCGCAACGTCAGCAGTCCGGTCCGGATGCGTGTCTTGACCGTCCCCAGCGGCTCCCCGGTCTTGGCAGAAATTTCCGAATGCGAGAGTCCTTCGAAGTACGCCATTTCCAGCGCGCTCCTCTGTGCTGGAGGCATCCCGCCCAACACCGAGCGTACCTTGGTCATGGCCATGGCCCGGTCCGCGTCTCCAGCCATATCCGGCTCGACTGACAGCAGCACATCCTCTACAGCGCTCTCTGGACGCCGTTTACGCAACACATCGATCGACCGGTTGCGCGCAATCACCGCCAGCCACGGCGCCAGATTCCCCCGGCTTGAATCGAACCAATCCGGGTTTCGCCACAATTGCAGGAACACTTCCTGCAACACATCCTCCGCCGCACCCGTATCGCCCAAAACCCGCAACGAAACCGAGTACACCACTGCCGAATACCGGTCGTACAGCTCCGCCATCGCGCTTTCCTTGCCCGAGCGTATCGCCGACACCAGTGCCGCGTCGCTCAAGCCTGCTCTCGGTTGGGCAGGGGCCAAGCTGCTCTTCTCCTTTGAAGTACGGATGGTAAGCCCAAGCTGGATTGCCGGGATATTGTACCTTGCCAACAACTTCTGAGAACTGAGATCTGGGATCTGACAACTGGGTTCCGCTTACGCCGGCGTTGGTTGCGCATCGGCCTTTTTCTCGCACTTATGCGCGTTAAACTGCTCCTGGATGGCCGACTGCGCGTTTCCGCGGTTTGGGTCTCCCGCGAACTGGGCATTGCACTGTTCGCAGATTCCGAGCACAGGAACGTTTCTGACTCGCTTCACGATCCGAAGATTACGCTTAGGCATGGGACAGTCTCCCACAGGTATCCAAACTTAGCCAGCCTCCGATATCCCCATCGACTCTACGGCCCCGTCTGCATCGCCACTTTCCGCTCTTCCTCTGTCATCTGTGCCCACAGCACCTCCAGGTCGCGCTGAATCCGGATGTTTCCGGGATCTTGGTGCAACGCCTTGGCGAACCAGCGATACGCCGTCGGCACGTCCCGAGTTACGCAATGCCCCGTGGCATACATCGTACCCAGCACACTCTGCGCTCTGGCGCTGGACCGTGCCGCTGCCGTCAGCAAACTCTTGCCAGCTCGTCCACAATCCGCCTGGACGCCATGACCATAGAGATAATTTTCACCCTGTGTCTCGAGGGCGTCTGTAGACTCATTTGTCGCCGGAGCCTTGCGTTCAATCTTGGGTTTAACCGGCTGGGGCACATCCGGCGTTGCCGGCTGCATGACCGCCTGATTCGCCGAATCCGATGCCTTCTCGTCTTTTGCTTCCGGCGCCCGCGCCACGGCATCCGTCACCGCTTGAACCGGAGCAGTCGCTGTCTGCGTCGTGGGCGCGGCCGTCGCGGCCGCAGGTGCGCTCGCCGCAACTCCCTCCGCCTGCGCCGGTACTGCTGTTGGCGCGGTGGTGGTCGCGCTCGATGTGGCAGTTTCAGGAGCCGCCGTTGTCGGCAGAGCCGAGTTCGTATCTGGGTTCGCCTCCGCTGACGGATTCTGCGGAGCCCGCCCCGTCCAGCCGCGAATTTCGGTTCGCCAATGCCACCCGGAGCCTCCCATGGCCGCGGCCAATATCAAAACTGCCACCCACCCCCGCCACCGACGGCTGCCGGGTTCTTCTTCCAAAAGATAGTGGACCTGCTCGCGCCCCGTGGGCCCAGCCTCCAGTCCCAGAAGTGAAGGTCTGCTGGTGGCCGGTTGCGGGGCCGCCCGCTCCGGCTCGAAAGCCGGTGGCGGTGGCAATGGCTCCGGCTCTGTAGCTATCGACCGTGCCACGCGCTGCGGAGACGGTAGCTTCGCCCCGCACATCCCACAGAAACTGTGTTGCGCCAGGTTCTCGTAGTTGCAGTCTTCGCAACGGACAAACATGGATTCCGCCATATATCTGGGTATGCTACAGCATCGCCTTCGTGGGCCGAATTACTTTGGGCATCCTGGTCAGACTGCTCCACGCTGCACTTGTTGCCCATGTCTTCCCAAACAAAGCAAGGCCGCCGACTGGCCAAGCTAGCCTAGACTTACCGTTTCTTCCCCAAGCTGCTGATTGATCAGCCGAGTCACCAAAGCCTTCAGCCCTTCGCCGGTTTTTGTCAGCACGAAATCCTTACGTTCGTCCGACCAATCGAGCTTGAAGCTGGTCGCCAAGGCAGAAATCCATATCTGCCGCACCGGCGCATTGGGCGAAATGATGAAGCGAGTGCCATCTTCAAAGGAAACTTGCAGCGCGCCGGCCTGGTCTTCAACCTCAATCTCTGCCGATTCTTCGGCAGTGATCAAGCTCTGCTTCAGTGAATCCAGTGCCCCATCGGCATGATTGCGAAAAGCAATCTCATCGAGCATGGAGGGATTATAAGCGTAGAGACGCAACTCGCCGCGTCTCTACCCCGGATACAACGCATCAATCTTCGCCGCCATCACGAAATCGCTCTCCGTCAGCCCGTCGATCTTGTGAGTCCAAATGGTGATCTCCGCCTGTCCCCACTTCAACAAAATATCCGGATGATGCCCCTGTTCCTCAGCCACCGCGCCCACTCGGTTCACAAAATCCAGCGCCTGCTTGAAGTCAGGAAAGCTGAACGCTCGCGTAATATGATGCTCATTGACCACCTTCCAATTGGGCAGCTGATGGCTGAGTGCATGTAGTTGCTCGCCTTTGAGCGGCGGCGCACCTCCGCGGCAGGGAACACAATTCTTGCTGGCAAGTTCAGACATGGCAAAATCTCCAGCATCAGGGTAGACGAATCGACTGGGCTTTGAAAGGGTGGACCTAGTTGTGCCCTGCGGCATAGGCATTTGCCTGCGGAATACCGTTTGGACTGCCGGCCAACTCTTGTTTCCTAAGGAAAGAAGAGACGCAGAGGATAATTGGCAGTGTGCCGTTAGTAACGGGGGCAAAATCTGGCCACGGATCAACACGGATTTTCGCGGATCAAAGCTCTATCGGTGCCAATCCGTGAAGATCCGTGGCGCCTTAAACTTGCCGATTCCTAGAACGGTATGTCCTCGTCGCTAATCGGCGACGATGTTGCCGACACCGGCTCGCCTTCCGGTGGACTCTGATCAAAATTGTTGCCTCCGGCGGCGCCTCGCGCAGAATCGCCGGAGCCAGCCCCTGCACCTTCTCCGCGCCCGCCCAGCAGAACCAGATCGTTCACAATGATCTCGGTCATGTATTTCTTTTGGTTGGTCTGTTTGTCGTCCCAGGAATGGGAATGCAAGCGGCCTTCGATATACACCTTGCCGCCTTTCTTCAGGTACTCGCCTGCGATCTCCGCCGTCCGCGCCCACGCCGTGATGTTGTGCCACTCGGTGCGGTCCTGCCATTCGCCGTTCTTATCTTTATAGCGTTCGTTAGTGGCCAGCGTGAATTTCGCCACCGGCGTGCCTTGCGGCGTGTACTTGATCTCAGGATCTTTCCCCAGATTCCCAATCAAAATGACCTTGTTAACGCTTTTGCCTGCCATAAGGGCGACTCCTTCCGCTCGTCTTTAGTGGTTGAAACCGCCACTATAGCAGAACTTCAGCGGTGGAGAATGTGATGAATGAACAGCAATTGGCATCTGGCAATTAGCATTTGGCCATATTGGGTCTTGGGTGATCTTCTGGAACCCTTCCGACCAAATGCCAAGTGCTAATTGCCAAGTGCCGCAGTGCTATAATCTCCTCCCATGGCTGCCGATACCAAGGCCGTCGGGATGGTTCCCGACGAGTTCAAATTCGAACCCCGTTCCAAGGGGATCGACACCGTTCGCAAGAAGAAACCAAAGGAGTTGGCGGTCATCACCGAGTGCTGCACCGGCTGCGCCGGCTCCCCCGCCTGCGTGGAGTATTGCCCCATCGAAGACTGCATGTTCTGGGTCCCCGACGAAGACCATCCGCCCTTCGGCCGCATTCAGGTCGATCCCATTCTCTGCATCGGCTGCAAGAAATGCGTCAGCAAAGGCCCCGACGGCTGCTTCCTCGACGGCTGCCCCTGGGACGCCATCGCCATGGTCGAAACCACCGACATCGAAAAAGAAGTCGGCGTCATGCCGATCTAGCTATTAGCCGTCAGCTTTCAGCCCACGTCCATCGGACTACTTCTCTCTGTTCCGTATCGCCTTCTCCGTTTCCACCGCCTGCTGCCGCACATGATCCGGAATGTCGGGCAGCTCCCGTTCATAAGGCAACACCGCGGCGAGGTCCTCAGCTTGCCCCACCACGTACAATCCGCGCAACGCCTCCCACACCTGTTCCGTCCCCGGATCGACGGTCGCAACTTCTTCACCAGCCGCGACGCTCTGTCCGACTTGCGCCCGCATCTCGCGTAATCTTCCGCTGATAGGCGATCGCACTTCCACCGTCTGTCCATTACTCTGCACTTTGGCCACCAGCCCGCCCTGATGAATGGCGGTCCCGGCGACACTCGTATCAATCACTTTTCCTGCCTGCGACGCTATGATCTCCGCCGGTTGTAGCAATTCGACAATCTGCGGGCGCCCGCTGGCATCCCCAAACCGCACCAGCGACAAAGCCGCGTTCCCGCGCACCGTCAGCGATGAATCCCCAAGCATCTTCAGTAGCGCCTCATGAAATCCCGTCCCTGACGTGTCCTGTCCCATCACCCAGGCGTCGGTATTGCGCACTTCTTCCACCGGATAGCCCGCTAGCCGCACCACCTCGGGATACCATTGCTTCACGCCCGCATCCCCGCGGCTCATGCGCTCGCCCATCTGCACCAGCGCATGCTGAATGTGCCGCGGATGCTTCTCATCCTGCAGATATTCGCCAACCTGCTTGTCAGAAAGCTGCCGCCCAAACCAGGTATTCCACCAGAACAAAAATGGCATGAGCACAATCAGCCAACCAGTCGCAAAAAACAGCAGCCGATTGCGAGTGGACATGCGGGGACGAGGCGGCCTGTTTCCAGAAACTTCAGTTGCGTCGGAAGATTGGGGCAGGGAAGCCATTTAGCGGTCTATCTCTGTGTGTTCCA
>JBKQLO010000119.1:0-3375 GCA_052147055.1 Terriglobales bacterium | reverse complement strand
GAACTGCCCACCGCGCATGATCTGCTCGTCGTCTACCCAGATGTCGAATTTGCGCCCTACTACATCAATGTGCGTCGCGGAATACCATTCCGCGCCCGTGTGCGCTCCATACGGGTTGCCGAAGGCTATGTGCACGCCGGGGAGTTTCTCATCCTGCAGAATTTCTCCGATTACATCTTTCAGTTCGATGTTGGTGCCGATCGCAAACTCGCCCACGCGATTGCTGTTTTCGTCGGTGTGGGTGTAGGCCCAGAAATCGTCTTTCAATTCTTTGTTCGCCGAATGCGCCTCGATCACGCGATTTCCCTTGACGTGGATGGTCAGGGGGCTGGCCTTCAAGTCGCCAAACTTCGCGCACAAATAATCGCCCACCACTCCATCAATAACAAACGTGCCGTTTACCTCGCCCGGCGCGGTGAACACTTCGCCGCCCGGCAGGTTGCCCCACTTTTCCGTACTGATGATCCCGCTTGTCTTCACCCACCGGTATTTCGGATTTAAATCGGCCACCAGGTCCGTTCCCGCGGGCGTCTTCGCCCGGATTTGCTTTGCTTTGCGCACCGTCTCCAGCACTTTCACGCTCAGCCGGTCCACCTTCTGGAAGTCCGCGCGCATGCCTTCCAGCATGATCCGCTTGTTGATGTTGACCATGTGTGCGTGCCGGATCTTTTGCCGGTTCACCACATCCGTCATCTGCATGCGCGACTTCAGTTCATTGGTCTGCGCCTGCACCGCAAAAATGCTGACCTGGCTCGACTCCATATCCTCCATGATCGCCAGCGGCAAATCCGTTAGCGGGCGGGCCGCCACATCCTCCAGCACCCACGTCTGGTAGCGGCAGCCCACTTCTTCCAGTTCGTGCACCAGCGCCGCAGCAATCTCCAAACTCACTTCATCGGTGATGACCGTGACTTTTTCCGAAGCCTCGACGCGCAGGCACACGCGCACCGCATTCCGCGCCCCCGGCGTCAGTTGCGGATCAAACGCCATCTGATTCAGTTGTCGCTGGGATCGTTCTGAAGTCTTCATCAAGCTCATCAGCCGGCCTTGGCGGTGGGCAAGCTATCTGCCTCGACCACGCCCACCTCAGTCTCCTCAATGATGTAGTCCACCACGGCTTTCATGTCGCCGGTTTTGCGGTACGCCTCTAGCTGCCTGTCCGCACCCGTGCCCATCTTCATGATCTCGCGGATATACTCCACTTCTTCCCGGCAATCCAGTTCGTCCAGCACGTCATCGACGAATTCCAGGTACTCTTCGATCAGATCGCGCTCCGGGACCTCCTCTTGCTTGCCGAAGTCGATCAGTTTGCCGTTGATCCCATAGCGCGCCGCTCGCCACTTGTTCTCCATCAGCAGCGACTTCCGGTACAGCCGAAATCCCTGGTTCTGCGAGTACAACTTGTACAGTTTTGCCACCGTCGCCTGGATCAGCGCGGCCAGAGCAATCGTCTCGTCGACCCGCATTGGAAGATCGCACACCCGGAACTCCAGTGTGTTAAAGAAGGGATGCGGGCGCATGTCCCACCAAATCTTCTTCGCGTTATCGATCGAGTTCGTCTTCACCAGCAGCTTGATGTAATTCTCATACTCGCCCCAGCTCGGGAAATAATCCGGCAAGTTCGTCCGCGGAAACTTGTCGAACACTTTGCAGCGGTACGATTTCAGCCCCGTATCCATCCCCAGCCAAAACGGTGAATTCGACGACAGCGCCAGCAGGTGCGGAATAAAATACCGCGCATGATTCATCATATGGATCAGCGTCTCGCGATCTTCGATGCCGACGTGCACATGCAGCCCGAAAATCAGATTGGCCCGGGCCACCAGTTGCATGTCTTCCACAATGTTCTTGTAGCGCTCGCCCGGCGTAAGTGCCTGCACACGCCAGTCCGCGAACGGATGGGTGGCCGCCGAAGCCAGCCGCAGCCCGTTCTCCCGCGCCAGCCGGATCATGTGCCGCCGCAGGTTCTTCAGCTCTTCCCTGGCTTCCTTAATATTGGCGCAAACCGACGTCCCCACTTCCACTACCGATTGGTGCATCTCCGTTTTGACCCGTTCCTGCAGGATCAACTTGCCCTTCTCGATGAGCTCGACTTGAATGTGCGACCGAAGGTCCCGAGTCTCAGGATCGACGGTCTGATACTCCTCTTCGATTCCAAGCGTGAATGTAGGCTTCATCGCGGCACATCCAGACCTGCCAGGCGGGAAGACACTCTGGCAGAAAGTCTTTCTAGTATACCAATGAGATTGTGTGGAGACGGGGTTCTGCTCCGTCTCGGCGTGGGCGGCGTCCCGCCGCCACACTACGCCTTCTTCCGGGCCTTCTGTGGAGGGATCTCCACCCACTTCGGCCCATTCAACAGCGCCGCCCAGCGCAGTTCCTCCACCGGATTCTTCCCGCTAAGCGCCTTCTGCACCGCCATCTCCGCCACTGCGTCCACTATCCAATCGAAATTCTGCTGCCCCACCGACGTAACCTCCGCATCCGGCGCCGGGTTCATGAAGTCAATCGCATAGGGGACGCCGCCCTCCACCGCGAACTCGACTGTGTTCAAGTCGTAGCCCAGCGCGCGGCACAACGCCAGCGCATCTTTTTCGATCCGCGCCTTCAATTGCGTTCCCGGCTGCGGATTTCCCTTCACATAGCGCTCATGATGCGCAGCCTTGGGATCGTACTTCATGATGTGCACCTTCTCCTGCCCCACCACGTAACAGCGGTAATAATCCTCAAACTCGACGCCATGCTGCAGCGTCATGCAAAGGTCGCCCGTCTGGTTGTAGTTATGGAAGAATTCCTCCGGAGAGTGCACCTTGTACACGTGCTTCCAGCCGCCGCCCGAATAAGGTTTCAAGAATGCCGGAAAGCCAACATAGGCAAACACCTCTTCCCAATTCAGCGGATACATTAAATTCCGCATGGATTTGTCTGTGGTATCCGGCGGATGCGTGTGATGCGGCAAAATCACCGTCGGCGGAATCGCCACACCCATCTTGTGCGCCAGCGCGTAATTAAAAAACTTGTCGTCCGCCGTCCACCAGAACGGATTGTTGATGACAATCGTCCCTTGCAGCATCGCGTTCTTCAAATACGCCCGGTAGAAAGGAATGTCCTGCGAGATCCGGTCGATGATCACGTCGTACTTCTTCGGCTCATCCATGCGGACGCCGCCAATCTTCACAAATTCGGCGGTCACGCCCTCGGCCTTCATGCCGTTAATCCTCTCGACCAAAGCTGGAGGAAATGTGTTCTCCATCCCAAAAAGAATTCCAATTGTTTTCATAGAAGCTCTCCAACCCGAGACCGATTCTTAACCACTGACACCAACTCCGAGCGAGCTAAGCGCCTCACTGGCCAGCGTGGCTGAGTGATACCTGA
>JBKQLO010000118.1:0-65252 GCA_052147055.1 Terriglobales bacterium | reverse complement strand
TATCCCTACGTCGAATACATGAAGTATCTTCTGCCCGGTTCCATCGCGCTCGCCATGTTTGTTTCCGTAATGATCGGCGGCGGCATGCTCTATATCGACGACAAAGCCCGCGGAGTGCACGAAGGCTATCTGGTCACGCCTATCACCAAGACCGAACTGGTCTTCGGGCTCAACGGCGCCGGCGCCATCAAAGCCGTGATGACGGGAGTGGTCATCACCATCATCGGCTCGCTGCTGGCGGGCGTTGGCACGTTGACCAATCCCGTCACCGTGATTGGCCTGTTCATCATGATTGTGCTGACCTCCATTGCCTTCAATACCATGATGTTCTTAATGATGGTACGCGTCGAAGACCCCCTGGTCCCGCGCGCCATTTTTGGCATCCTCAATACACTGCTGTTTTTCCCCAGCGGCTCCATCTACCCCATTCAGGCCTTCCCCTGGTGGCTGCGAGCCATCGCCAAAGCCGACCCGTTCACCTATGCCATCCACGGCTTCAAGTCACTGCTGCTGAAAGAAGCCGGGTTGAGCGCCATTGTCCCTGACATGATTTATCTTTCCATCTTCGCGTTCGTGACCCTAGCCATCGCGACGCCGTTGTTCAAACGCACCTTGTAAATCATTCACCGCCGAGTACGCCGAGAGCGCCGAGAAAGGCAATTTCACAAAGCCGATCTCAGCGGCTCACTGTTTGTGGGTTTTCGTTCTAAGGGGTGGTTTTCTCTGCGACCTCGGCGTGCTCGGCGGTGAATGCCTTTTAGTTCGCCGCTGGCATCAGCTATGCTTACAGCAACCATGACGCTGCTAGACGCCCAACCCTACGACGCGGCCCGCAGTCGTCGCCGCCGGACTGTGGTCGCAACACTAGTCGCAGCCGTTCTGCTCGGCGCCTGGCTGACCTACCACTTCCGCAACTATCCCGAACGCACCACCGTGAACCGATTTTTTGCGAACTTGCAAAAGCAAGATTACGAATCGGCCTACGCAGTTTGGTTTCACGATCCCGATTGGAAACAGCATCAGGAGAAGTTCTCAAGCTATCCTTTTAGTGATTTCTACCGCGATTGGGGTCCGGGCGGCGAGTGGGGTCTTATCAAGTCGTACGCCGTGGATTGCTCGCTCAGCCCTGGCGGCGGGAGCGGCGTGATTGTGCAAGTCACCGTAAACAGCCGTGCCCAGCACGCCTACGTCTGGGTACAGAAATCCGACAAGACACTATCGTTCTCGCCCAGCGAAATCGAGTGCGGCAATTGGTGGACCTGGGTCACGGAGTAGCGGTTCACGCCCCCGCCGCCGTCCCCTCCACCGCTTTCTGCAGCGATGCCTCATCTCCCACATTGAGCGCCGTCTTTGACCGGTCAATCTGCCGCATCAGGCCGCACAACACTTTCCCCGGCCCGACTTCCACGAAGGTCTGCACGCCTTGCGCAATCAGCAGGCGAATCGATTGCTCCCACTTCACCGCTCCCGTCACCTGACGCACCAGCGCATCGCGGCTGCGGTCGCGGTCCACGACTAACGCCGCATCCACGTTGCAAGCCACTGGAACCGCCGGCTTCTGAAACGGCAGCGTGCTTAGATCCGCCGCCAGTCGCTCCTGCGCCGGCTTCATCAGCGAACAATGAAACGGAGCGCTGACTTGCAGCAGTATCGCGCGCTTGGCGCCCCGCTCACTGGCCAACTTGACGGCGCGCTCGACGGCAGATTTATGCCCCGAGATAACAATCTGCTCGGCAGAATTAATATTCGCCGGTTCGCAAACTTCTCCTTGTGCGGCATCGTGGCACACTCCGGTGACCTTCTCCAAATCCATCCCCAAAATTGCGGCCATCGCGCCTACGCCCACCGGAACTGCTTCCTGCATGTACTTGCCGCGATTGCGCACGGTGCGCACTGCATCTCCAAAACTGATGGTTCCAGCGGCCACATGCGCCGAATACTCGCCCAGACTATGCCCGGCAACAAACCCCGGCTCTAAACCTTTCTCGGCCAGCACTCGAAACGCCGCCACCGACGCCGTAAGAATCGCCGGCTGAGTAATTTCCGTCAGCCGAAGCTGTTCTTCCGGTCCTTCAAAACAAAGCTGCGAGAGCTTGTAACCCAGCGCTTCGTCTGCTTCTGCAAACGTGTTTCGCGCGACCGCATATTGCTCGGCCAGGTTTTTTCCCATGCCGACCGCCTGTGATCCCTGCCCCGGGAAAAGAAATGCAATGTTGGATGATGAAATTGGCATTGAAGAATGGTCGATCTAAACGCTCGCAGCCACCGCCGGACGAATCGCCGCCAGTTCCTTTTCTATTTCCCCATTGATCTGGTGCTCGGCAAACTCCGCCGCTACGCGAATCGCATTCTTGATGGCATTGGTATTTGACGACCCGTGAGTGATGAAGCACACGCCTTTCACCCCCAACAGCGGCGCGCCTCCGTATTCGGTGTGGTCAAGGCGCTTTTTGAAGTCGGCAAACGCGCTACGCGAAAGTAAATATCCCACCTGCCGCGTGATCGTGGCTTTCAGCGATTCTTTCAATGTGTAGCGCACCAGGCTGGCCACACCTTCAGAGATCTTCAGCGCCACATTCCCCACGAACCCGTCGGCGACGATCACGTCCACTTCGCCGTTGTACAGGTCGCGGCCCTCCACGTTGCCGATGAAATTCAGCCGAAGCTGCTTCAACAGCTGCATCGCTTCCTTCGTCAGATCGTTTCCCTTGCTCTCTTCTTCTCCGATGGAGAGCAACCCCACCCGCGGCCGCTGCGTACCGAACATGGTGCGGTAGTAAATTTCCCCCATCACCGCAAACTGCTCGAGGTTTTGCGGAGTGCAGTCCACGTTGGCGCCGACATCGAGCAGTGCCGCCGCCGTCCCCTGTATGGTGGGAAACACCGCCGCCAGCGCGGGCCGATCCACTCCCGGAATTCCCCCCAGCACCATTTTGGCGGTGGCCATGGCGGCGCCGGTGTTGCCGGCGGTCACAAATCCGGCTGCGCGCCCATCCCGCACCAGCCGCAGTCCCACGCGAATGGACGAGTCGCGCTTGGCGCGCACCGCCTGCACGGCTTTATCTTCCATGGTGATGACTTCGCTGGCGTGAACAATCTCAATGGGAAGTTCGGCGACGTTGGGATGACGCGCCAGTTCCTTCCGCAGGGTCTCTTCCGGGCCAACTAGGAGGACACGAACGTCGTAGTGGCGCGCCGCCTGGATTGCACCTTCGATCTCAGGCTTGGGCCTGCGGTCCGAACCCATCGCGTCCAGGGCTATGACGCTTGGCATGGAGTTGCGATGCTAGCTGGATTCCTTGACTTCCAGGACTTCACGGCCTTTGTAATAACCACACTTGGCGCAGGCCCGATGCGGCAGCTTGCGCTCGTGGCAGTTGGGGCATTCTGAAAGCGAACGGCTCTTCAAAGAATCATGGGCGCGACGACTGCTGGTGCGTGCTTTGGAGTGCCGCCGTTTGGGATTTGGCATCTAGTTCCTCTCTTAAATCTCTTGTCATTCCAAGCTGTTCGTAGTCGCGCCTTGCGCGAACAGAACACGCGAGGAATCCGCATTTCAAAAGCTCAGTGCTCGAACTTACCCCGCAAATCCTTTAACCCCGACCATCGCGGATCCTCCACCGGCTCCGCGCATGAACACCGCTTCTCATTAAGGTTTGTACCGCACTGCGGGCACAAACCCTTGCAATCCTCGCGGCAGATGGCCCTCAAGGGGACCGCCAGCAGCACCTGCTCTCGCAGCACATCCTCCAGCAGCAACCCTTCCCCCTGATAATAACTGATTTCAGCCTCGGCGCTGGTCACCGAAAGCTCGGGCCGGCCGGCATCGGCCCCCAGCGGGCGATACAGAAGATCAAAACTGTGCTTTACATCTGTAACCACCGGCTCTAGGCAGCGGGCACAATCCGTTTCCAATTCTACGGCCACCTGGCCGTCCAATCGTATGTCCTTAATTGTCTGATGTTTCCCGTGATGTTCCTCGACCAGTTGGGCCCGTCCACTGGCCCGCAACGGGGTGCGCTGGCGAAAATCCGGCCCCAAATCGAGGATACCCGGAGTGATCTCCTCTCGGAAATCTACCGGATGCAGTTCCATCTCACGGATTTCGATGAACATCGCGACCTCCGCGCCCCCCGATTACCGCCCTCGACGCGGAGTACGCTCAGACGCGTAACTTCTCTCGGGAGCGAGACTTAAGAATAAAGGCCACTGGAGGAGGGTGTCAAGAAAACCAGCAAAAGTATCTTCCAATACTATGCTATAATATCCCTAGGATTGCCTATGGCGACCCTTTATGTGGAGAACATCCCGGACGAACTTTACGATTCCCTGCGATCGCACGCGCGCAAGCATCGCAAATCCATTGCCGCCGAGATCCTGACCATGCTGGAACAGAGATTCCCCAGTGAACAGGAATTGAAGAAACGCCGCCGCATATTCCGTCAGCTTGAGCAACTTCGTGCTAAAGCGCCACTCGGAACCGGACCTTACCCCTCCACGGAGCAAATGCAGCGTGAGGACCGTGAGCGTTGAAGACGTTCGTAGTGGATGCCAGCGTCGCGGCCAAATGGTGCCTGCCTGAGAAGGACGAGCCCCTGTCCGCACAAGCGCGCCAACTGCTGGAGGCTTACGCCCACAAAGAGATCGGACTGATCATTCCCGATCTTTTCTGGCCGGAGTTGGGCAATGTTCTGTGGAAAGCCGTACGCGTGGGAAGGGTTTCGAGTGGAGACGCTTTTTCTGCGCTCGATTTCCTCTACGCGCTTAACATTCCCGCCTATTCGGCTGCCGATTTCCTGCCGGAGGCGTTGCACATCGCCCTTCTTTACGGCCGAACATTCTACGACAGTTTGTACGTTACCCTGGCGCTCAACTGCTCAGTCGACTTCGTAACCGCAGACGAGCGCCTCGCCAACGCACTGGCTGCACATTTGCCAGTCAAGTGGCTGGGTGCAGTATGAAGAACGCCTACGAGGCGTAATATTCTGGCATGTTCGCGCCGTTTTACGCGCTGTACATCTTTATCGCGATAATGGCGATCGTAGTGTGGATCGTGATCCGTAGGTTCGACCAATGACAATTGCAGCGCAGGCCAAACGGCTTATTTCGCCGCGAGCGACTGGCGAACTCTTTCTCCCACTAGGCCCTGAAACGCAGAAAATCCCGGCGCTTCCATCAGTCGAAGCCCAAGTTCATCCCTTTGGAAGTTGTCTGCGTGGGCGTCGCCGGCTCCGTCCCGCACCGCATTCAGCAGCCGGGCTGTGGTCGTCGAATCGAAACTCTCGGAGACCAGCACCATGTTGTCCGCCCACTGCTCAATGATCACCGGGCCTGTCTCGGTCGAAAACTGCCCGGACGCCACTGGACACTGGTTCCCCACGCACGCAGCAGCCGTCTCTGGGGCGGCGTTCTGATACCGTTGCGCCACCGCATCGGCATAGATCTTGGCGAAACGTCCCGCAGCTTGAGCCGACTTCCATCGCGACACATAGACCAGCGCGAGGTCGGCGACCGACGGCTGTGCAGAGGCTGCGGCGTCTCCGGTCTTGCGGAACGCCACATAGCGCCCGCCCTGCCAGGCCGCGGCTAATTCATCCGCGGCTCGCCTCTCGCCGTACTGCTTGAACAGTGCCCGCAGATCAAGTTCGCCAACGCTCCCGGAATCATAGACCGCATATTTACTGCCCACGATAGAACGCAAATCAGGCAGCATCACGCTCGGCGGAGTTTCGTGCTCCAGGTAAGCCTTCGGTTGCAGCACCTCGTGCGTGGTTCGCGGTGGATGCGAGAACGCTCCCGCAAAGGCCATCGCCTTGCCGCCCTTTTGCAGCAGCTCACCTTCGAAAATCAGGCCAGCCTTATAGGGAAATGTCCCGAGTTCGCGGACAATCATGGGCGCGTTATGCAGCAATTCGGAGTCGGCCACTGCTTGCACCGCAGGTTCCTCCATCTGGTAGATCAGCCCCGGCGTGTTCTGCACTGTCCGCCCAAAGGGAGCCAGCACGTAATCCAGATAAACCACCTGCGCCTGTCCTTCCACCACCGCCCGCCGCACCGTCGAGACGCCATCATCGTCTTGCTTGCTGGTCGCCTCCGTTGCTGGGTCCTCCTGTTTTTCGTCGAGTTGCATCCATGTCTTGAGGTTGTAATTCTGGTCCTGGAGAGCATGCGTCAATTCATGCGCAAGAATGGGCTTCTGCTTGTCCAGCGGAATCCAGTTCAGCATCGAAATGGTCTTCGTTTCAAAATCGTAGTACGCCGCGATCTGCTTGCCATTGGCTTTCACCAGGAACTCGCGCAGATCGAAGTCCTTGGGCAGCAGGCCGAATTTCTTCATGGTCAACTCGGACCGAGTGAAACGCTGTGCGAATCCTGCTTTGGCCTGCTGTTCGCGGGTGTATTTCTCCACATCGACGGAGCCGACCAGCCTCCGCTTTACACTGGCCTTCTGCGGGAATCCGGTATCTTCCGACGCGAAGGTGAGGATCTCGTCCACCGAACTGAATAGCTTCTTGGCGTCTGCATCCGACATTTGCACTTCATCGGTGTGATCTTTTCGCACCTTTCGTGCCAAGTCGCCCAGGCTTTGACCTTGATTCGCTGTGGAACTGGTATCCACTATCTGCTCTTGAGCAGGTGCGGCTGCCAAGGCCAGAAAAATCCAGAGAAGAACGAAGCAAGATTTGCCAAGAAAAACGCGCATAAGACCCCTCAGGAAGCTGAATTCCGTGCTCCTGAAATTGTCTCTGAGGCCGCTTATGGGACGGCGATGAAAAGCTAAGGCAGGCTTACGAAGGTAATGAAGGTCTTGGGGATAACTTCACCAGATCGTCTTTACTAAAGGGCTGCTGCGAATCCGCTCGTCTTTTGTGACCAGTGCCAGACCCGCAGCTCGTGCCGTGGCACCCACGATCCGGTCAATGGGATCCTTTGGATAACTGTCCGGGAACTGCGCTGCGATGGTGGCGATCTCCGGCGTAATCGATTGCACGGTGACGCCCGAGCGGACGATGAAATTCTCGACTGTTTTCTCGATCGTGTTATGGGTCCGAAGGACCCCGCGTGCCAGCAGGAAGGCCAACTCCCAAATGACGACATCGGCAATGGCGATCCCGTCGCTGTTTCGCGCCCTGCGGATCGCGGATGCCGCTGGCCGTGAAAGCCGGTCCTCATCGGCCACAACCCACACCACGACGTGGGTGTCCAGAAAGATCAACGGAACATATCCCAATCTTCCAGCGGAATCGCTGGCGACACGATGTCACCGACAATTTCGACCTCACCCTTCATGCAGCCAAAGATGTCCTTGGATGGAGTGTCGGTCGGCACCAGTTTGGCCACTGGGCGGCCGTTCTTCGTAATCACCACGGGTTCGCGCGTGGACTGCACATCGTCCATCACTTTGAGGCACCGGGCCTTGAATTGGCCCGCCGGCATGGTCTTCATGACTACCCCCGATGACTATGGTCATTATATCATGACCATATAGTTTGAACTAGGACTGACGCAGGAATCTGGCAAGGATGGCTAAGAGTCAACTGCCCGGCTGTCCCGGGCCAGGGCGAGCGTGGTCACATCGTTGTGGGTGGGTGGAGTGCACATGAACTGCTGAAGCTGGTCAAGAATGGCTAGACAAAACTCCTTGGCGTCAGCCGCAGTCGAACGCTGCATCCCGGCCTTCACCGCGTCCAATCCGTACTCTTCGCCGCCGCATTTCGCTTCCACAATGCCACGGGAAACCAGCATCATTACGGCTCCCGGCTCCAGCGCAACCGTGGACGCATCACAAGTGCTGTGCGAGAACAGTCCCAGCGGCAGCCCGGTGGCAGGCAGTTCCGCCACTCCGGTCGTGTCTCGCACCAGTCCTGGAGTATGGCCGGCATTGAAGTAACACACCGTTCCCAAGTTCTCGTCGTAACAGCCGGCAAAAGCCGGACAGGAGTGGACGCCGCCCGCGGTTTCCAGGATGGTCCGGTTGAGCTGAAGACAGACTTCGATCATCGCTTCGGCTTCATTAATGTCTTCCTTCGCAAAAAGCTCCGTACCCAGAGTGCGGAAGGCATGCTGCGCCGCTGAAATAATGTCGTGATTCTCTTCCTGGCGGCCAGCCACGTCGAGCAACCCAAACAATACTCGTTTGGGGCTGACACGCAGGAAGTCGTAGAAATCACCGCCCATCCGCTGGCCGTAATAGACCGCCGCCATGTTTGCCCCCCGCAGTTCGGGCACATCGGCGTGTACCGCGTCGCGGGTCGGCTGGGGTCGTGATTTCCCGAGTTTAAACAGAGGACTCATGCTCGTCGAGCGGAGAAGTTAGCACAGAACTGGCTGCGAACCAACCACTAAACGAGCCATTGACGTACCGCAGGACTTGTGACAAAATGCCCGCCACTTCGTTATGGGCCGTCGCACTCGAGCACGGGCTCTTCCGCCATTCTGGCTGACCGTAACTGCCACCGTGTTTATCCTGGTTTTCGTTCCCCGGGCAGGTGCGCAGGGCGCAGCTGGCACCCGTATTGCACCGGCTAATCAGGGCACGCAAGATATCACCCAAGCCTACCATGAGGGCGCATCCCTTCAGGTCACGGTTCTCACCGAGAACAAAACCAAGCTGGACCGCCAGGCCGTGGTGCGCATGCACTGCGATAATCCCCTTGGCACAACTTACCAGACCACAAAAGGCGGCTCCCAGACCACTTTTCTGGGATTGTCGATCGGCAGGTACAGCCTCGAAGTGAGCGCTGCCGGATACCTGAGCGGGAATAAAGAAGTCGATGTCGCCGGTGTCACAGACACCCTGCAAGTGACGGTGACGATCCAGAAAGACCCGGCAGCCATCAACCTGGACGCCACGGGTACCTCAGACGCGCTGATGTCCGCGAAGGCCTCCAAGGACACTGCGGCTGCCGTCGCTGCGCTGAAGTCTTCCAATCTTAAAGAGGCCCGTAAGCGGCTCGACTCCGCGTACAGACAGGTTCCCGAAAGTGGCCGAGTCAACTTTCTGATGGGCTATCTGTTCTTCGAGCAGAAGGATTACGACCAGGCCCAGACTTACCTGAATCACGCCATTACGCTCAGCCCCAGCGACGCTCAGACTCTGGCGTTGCTAGGCCGAGTGCAGCTCTTGCGTGGCCAGTACGAACCCGCGAAGGCCTTCCTGGAACGTGCGGTGGTAGCGAATCCCAACGACTGGATGTCGCATAACTTGCTGGGCAATGTCTATTTGAAGCTGAAGCAATACGAAAAAGCCCGCGAGCAAGCCCAACTCGCCATTGACCAAGGCAAAGGAGACGCCGGCGCAGCCCGGCTCGTGCTGGGCCAAGCTCAGGCCGACCTGGGCCATACGGCTGAAGGAATTCAGACCCTCAAGGGTTTTCTTGCGGTCGCACCCACGAGCCCGCAGGCATCGCAAGTCAAAGACCTCATCTCCCAATTGGAACAGCGGGCGGCAAATACGCCGACGGAAGCGGCGATGCTGACTACGGTGGTGCAACCCGTCGCCGCGGGTGATCCCGACCCGCTGGCCGATACTACCGAGCCGGAATTGTCGGTCGCGTGGCAACCCCCGGGAATCGATGAGGCGAAACCATCCGTCGCCGCCGGCGTCACTTGCCCGGTCGAACAGGTACTCGCCAAAACCGGCGACAGCGTGCAAGAGTTGGTGGATAACGTGGGCCGGTTCGCCGCCATCGAAGACTTGCTGCATGAGCGGCTCGATAATCAGGGTAACCCTACCACGCGGGAGACGCGTAAGTTCGATTACGCCGCCTACATTTCCCAGCCCCGCGCCGGGGTTCTGCTAGTCGATGAATTTCGCACCGAGCGTTACGGGATCGACAACCTGCCCGACCAGATTGCCACTTCCGGATTCCCCGCCTTGGCTCTCGTATTCCATCCCACCATGCAGGCGGATTACGAGATCACCTGCGAAGGCCTGGGAGAATGGAAAGGGCAAGCCACCTGGCTCGTGCACTTCCGCGCGCGTGAGGACCGGCCCAGTCACATTCAGGATTACGTGATCGGCACCCATACCTACCCGATACGGTTAAAGGGACGCGCCTGGATCACTGCCGACAAGTTTCAGATCATCCGCATTGAATCGGAATTGATAAACCCGTTGAAAGGAATTGGATTCCTGGCCGAACACCAGATTGCCGAATACGGCCCCGTCCTCTTTGAGAAGAAGAATGTGCAACTCTGGCTGCCGAAAACCGCCGAGGTGTATCTCGATTTCCATCGCCACCGCTACTACCGCCGTCACAGCTTCGACAAATACATGCTGTTCTCGGTCGATTCGACTGACAAGGTGAATACCGCCAAAATCCCCCCGGGGCCGGGATCAACTTCTCCGCGAAGACGCAAGCACTGGCACGCCTAGATCCGTCGAGGATTACGGACCGTACTTGCTGGTGAGGTACTTCCCAACTTCCTCTTCGAGCTGGCCGTAGTCTGAGTGAATGACCGCCCGCAACGCCGCTTCCGTAGAGCTCCCTTGCCCGAGCCGCTCCAACACTCGTTGCAGATCGCTCATTCCGTAAGTGTCAATGATGTACTGCGCCGCCGCCAGCGACTCCTCATAGGCCACCGCCGCTTCCAGCGGCGAGAATCGCATGAAACCCGCTTCCAATGCATTCAGGGGAATCTCGTGCTGGCTGCGGTAGAGCTCGGCTAAGCGGCTTCCGGCTGAGAGCATTTTGGGCTCAACTGCCTGCGCGATACCCTCATTCAGCCACTGCGGGCAGCGTCCAGCCGAAAGCTGGTTGATAAAGGAGTGTGCCAGCTCATGTTTCAGCACGCGCGCCAGCTCCGGAGTTACGGAATCGAGGCCGCGAACCGGAATACGCAATTTCCCGTCATTGACTGCGCCGATCCACGAAGGCGCCTGCGTAACGTCAAAGAAAGCCTGATCGGTATAGATGACCACGGCGATGCTGCGCGGCGCGATGCTAAACTGACGCGACAAGTCATCGTATGCCGACTCCAGCGTGGCCAGCAGTTGACCGCGGAGCGCTTCCGAGGTCTGTGAGCCTTCATAGTGCAGGGTGAAATGTCCGCTTTCCCGCTGGGAGTAGTTGGCCTGCGCGGTGGCATCGCGCTCGGCTTTCTCCAGGTACTGCTTCACCGTGGCGTCGGGACGCAACTCCAGAGAATGTTTCCAAGCGCGGATCGCGTCTTCGTCCCGGTCGGCCGCAAACTGCACATAGCCCAGAACGGTGAGCGCGTCCGGAGAATCAGGCGCGCTGCGTACCGCCCGTTCCGCATAGGGCAAAGCTTCGCTGGCCTTCCCGGTTCTTACCAACAGGGCAGCGTAATAGTTAAGAATAGTCGGATTCTGACCGTCGAAGCGCAGCGCGGTGTCCAAGTAAGTGCGCGCTTTCGGATACCTTCCATGATCGAACTCGTGCTTCCCGGCAATGAAATATCCAGCGGCGATGGTCGCCCCATTCCCCGATTGCTCCAGCGCCGCCAGTTGCTCCTCATCAACCTGGTCATCGGGAACAATCCGGCTGGCGAGTCCAGCGTCGTTCTTCAGATTGTCCGCGGGTACGAAGGCCGGCAGATCATGTTGGTCCCCCGTCGCCGAAGGCGTGCTCTGCGGAGGAACCCCGCCTGCGTCGATGCGTTCGACCAGGGATTTCGGTATACCGTAACTGTCGTCCCCCACGTCATACTCAATACGGGAACCGTTTTCTCGAACGTGGTCCGCCCAGATGATGCGGCCGTTCTTCAAATGGATGACTTCCGCCCGGGCACAATTAGGCGAAAGCGCACACACGCAAGCACTTACGAAGAGGATGACAGGTGCCCGCATTGAGGCGCATTCTAGAACAGGGGGAGGCGCTACGCAGGTGACCAAGGTAGTGGCACGAACGCGACGTAAGTTGTGCCTGGTAACGGGGTTACTGGCTGCCTTGATCCCCGCTTGGGGCCAGGACATCGCCCACCCGCCTCCAGCCCAACTCGGCGGAACGTCAGTTCCGCATAGCGCCGCTGAGAGTCTATTCCTGCAGCTAAATAGCGTGGGACTCGACAGCTCACGGATCTACCGTGCCCGCGAACTTTCCATCGACCGCGCCGCCTTCCACATTTCGCTCGACGACGGCGTCATTGGCTTCACCCAGGACGTCGCCGGTTGCGTGACCGGCGCGTTTTTCGAAGGCGAGGGTGAAATTCTGCTGACTCCACCCAATCAGGTCGAACGGGCCTCCATGACTTTGCAAACCGGAGCGGCCATCCTGGAGGAACGCTTCAACAACGCCTATTTCCGCTTCAACGATGACACCTTTGTCGAAATGCAGCCGTATCTGGTTCCCGCCGAACCCTCGACGGAATTCGTCCCCCGGTGGAACCAGACCGCGCGCAATCTTGCGGAACCAGATGCGCTGCGTTTGTTCATGACCTTCAGCCAGCGTCCATCCGCAATGGACACGACCCAGAAAACCTCACCGGCCTGCGGAGCCCTCGACGACCGCTTCCTGCACGCCCGCATGCAGGGACAAACCAAGGGAACTTTCGACGTCTTCTTTGATTCCGGCGCCCCCGAACAAGTTTGGGCCGGCCAATCGAAAACCGTCGAGGGCGCGACTTACTACAATGTCTGGACTTCCTATTCGTTGCTCAAGAAAAAGTCAGAGGCCCAGGGCGCCAACAGCATCGCCGCCGAAGAGGGCAGGGCGAGCGCCATCGACATTCTGTCCAACAAGATTCGCGTCGAGGTAAAACCGCCCACAACCATCGATGCAGTCGCAGTTTTGGATTTGCAGGTGCGGCAGGGAGGTCAGCGGGCAGTCGTGTTCGAACTGGCAAGACTTCTTCGCATTAAGGAGGTACTGGCCGATGATCATCCGGTCGAGTTTATCCATAACCCCGCCGTCGAGGGCACACAGCTTGCACGCCATGGGAATGACATGGTTGCGGTGGTTTTTCCGGCCCCACTTCAAACCGGGCAAAAAATCGAACTGCGCTTTACCTACGGCGGTGAAGTGCTGTCAGAAGCTGCGGCGGGATTGCTTTACGTAGGAGCGCGAGGCACTTGGTATCCCAACCGCGGGATCGCCATGTCCAACTTTGATCTCGAATTCCATTACCCACCGGGTTGGACGTTGGTGGCAACCGGCCAGCGCGTCGATGCCCCTGCCGCCGCGGGTACCGCGCTGGCAGAAACGACCTCACCCGCAGAGCAGGTAAGCCACTGGGTTTCGGAGCGGCCCATCCCCGTAGCGGGATTCGACCTCGGCAAATATCAACGGGTTGAAGCGCGCGCGGGAGACGTGGTCGTGGAAGCCTACGCCACCAAAACAGTCGAACGCGGGTTCCTCGGCGACAGCGAGACCGTCGTCCCCGACATTCCCTCCATCAGCAGGACGGCCCCCGCTCTGGCGGTCTCGGCCGCGCCCTCCCCTGCGCGTAACGAGCAGATGGTGGCCAATATGTCCGCGCACGCCATCGAATCGTATTCGCGGTGGTTCGGGCCTTACCCGTATCACCAGTTGGCTCTGACGCAATTTCCAGGAAACATGAGCCAGGGCTGGCCGGGGCTGATTTTCCTCTCCAGTCTTTCTTACCTCAGCAACGAAGAAAAGTCGCATCTCCACCTCTCGCCCGCGGAAAAAACTCTCATCGGCGTGGTCATCGGGCACGAGACCGCGCACCAGTGGTGGGGCGATTTGGTTACCTGGAACGATTACCGCGATCAATGGATCCCGGAAGCTTTGGCGAACTACAGCGCGCTGATGCTGGTAGAAGCGGAAGATTCGACGAAATTCCACGAGGTGCTGGAAAAGTACCGGAACGACCTGCTGTTCAAGAACCCAGCGGGTGTGCGCCTGATGGAGGACGGCCCGGTCACTCTGGGCACACGACTCTCTTGTTCCCAGTTCCCCACCGGCTATGAAGCGATCAGCTACGGACGCGGCACTTGGCTGCTTCACATGCTGCGCCACATGATGCGCGATGCAGAACCGCCCGTCGCTGCTACTCCGGACTCCGTCCGCGATGAGCCTTTCGTGCGGGCTCTGCGCAAGATGCGTGAGCGTTTCGAGGGGAAACCCATCAGTACTCGCGAGTTGCTGCACGTCTTTGAGGAGGAACTCCCGCGTCCGGTATGGTACGAAGGCCGCAGATCGCTGGACTGGTTCTACGACGGATGGGTCAATGGAACTGCGGTCCCGCGCTTTGAAGTCCGCGGGCTGAAATATGTGGACACAACCGGGGCCACCACCATTACGGGCACGCTCTTGCAGAAAGATGCGCCCGACGATCTGGTAACCCCGGTTCCGCTGTACGCTTTCTACGCCGGGAAACTGACGCTGCTCGGGCAGGTGTTTGCCGACGGCTCCGAGACTCCATTTCATCTAACCGCACCGGCGGGCACGCGCAAGATCTTAATCGACCCCAAGCAGACACTGCTGGCGCGTGAGTGATGCTCGGCTGGCTGAATCCTTCCCATCTTGCTCACCCAATTCCCGCATTGAACAGTGCGCAACCTCGCTCCGCCCCTCGATTCCAATTGCTCACCCGGTTCACACCTGCAAACCGCCCAGAATCAAACTGTCCCTTTCGTGTCTGCCTCTGGTCCGCCGATGGCTGGAGAAATGCAACACCTCGACCGTAGCTTCGAGTGAGCCCAGTGTTGAATGCGACTCAAACTGTCGTGAACGAAATCCAGCCCAACCTCAGGCTGGACACCTACCCTGATTTGTTTGCCGCGCGGAACACAATTCTGGTGGTAGAAGACGAAGCCTTCGTGCGCGAAGCCGCTTGCGACATTCTGGAGAGCGAAGGCTATCGAGTCTTGCGAGCGTGCAATGCGGCGGAAGCACAGGCTGCATTCCACCGGCAACAGGGGGGGGTACAGCTCTTGCTTTCTGATGTGGTTCTGCCCGGTCAGAATGGCCCTGCGCTGGCAAAAGACTTGCGGCTCGCCTGTCCCACTCTGAAGGCCATCTTCATTTCAGGTTATCCCGAAAACACCGTGACTCGGTACAGACTGGGGGACGGCCAAATGTCGTACCTGCCCAAGCCTTTCTCAGCGGAGTCTCTGCTTGACAACGTCAGACAAGCTCTGCAATCAGAAGAACAACAGGTCTTTCTTTAGACCGTCTCACGGCTTGGACTCTTGCAAGAGCACAACGTCGGAATCGGTGTGGCCGCGAACCATAGCCATCTTGCTGCCGTCAAAAGACCAGTGAAAGTCCGTGATGTCTTCCGACTTGAAGTTGGTGATCTGCTTTCCCGGCGAACCGTCGAGCGGCATAGTCAAAGGCTCCAATATCCAGAGCTTCGAGCGTGGTTTCCGCGCCCGCCTGGGTCAGCGAACTGACCATAATGACGGGGCGGGGAAACTCCTGCATGATGCGTTTCAGTGTTTCCAGCCCATTCAGCCGGGGCATTTCCACATCCAGCGTGACCACATCCGGTTGCAGCTCGACGATTCTTTCCAATGCCTCCATCCCGTTCCGGGCGGTACCGATGACTCGTAGTACAGGGTCGGAGGCGATCATTCGGGTCAGGGCAGTGCGCATGAAAGCGCTGTCATCTACCACCAACACACTGACCACGCGCGCGTTTTCACGGGAGTCATTCACTGTGACACTCGATACAGAAGTCGCACCAGGTGGTGGACTTCCTCCATATAGGCTTCCAACTCAAATGTGAAACGTGCCCAGTCGAACGTCCTCAGCGCAGGGCACTCCTCGAGCAAGAGGGCAAACCCCGGTTCTTCGGCGAAGTTGACCTGACATTCCTCCGTATAGCCGTATCCCAGGCCGCTCATGCGGCACAGTAAGTCGCTTAACGAAACCAGCGCCACCAGATCACGGTGCATTTGGGCGGTGTGGGGATCGTGGTGACATCCAGCCACGGCGACCAGATCGTCAGTCAGGTGCCATTTCTCCGCCACGATTTTGCCGCTGTCGCAATGAGTGAGTCCGAGCGTGGTGGCCTCGGCTTCATGCAGTGGAATCCCCTGGCTGCGGGCCAGATCGAATGCAACCCGGAATTCCTGCGGCACTACACACAGTTCGGCCACCACTCCGATATCGTGGAGCAACCCGGCCAGATAGGCTTTGGCGGGATCAGGAAATCCGATTTTCTGGGCAAACTGACGGCAGACTAGAGCGCAGCCCAGGGAATGTTCCCAGAACACGATCGGATCGACAGACGTCCGGCCCCGGGGCATCAGGGTCAGCACGCTGCAGGAAACTGCGATGTCCCGCATTCGTTGCATCCCCAGGGCGATGACCGCGTTGCGAATGTTGTCCACTGGCGTCCATCGCCCATAGAGCGGGGAGTTGGCCATATGCAGACACTGCGCCGCCAAGGACTTGTCTTGCGAGATCAAATCCACCACTTGCTGAAGGTCCAGGATGTCCAGAGGCTGCTCCAGATAGCGCAGCAATGGAACCAGCACCACCGGGATAGTGGGCATCTCCTCCAAGGCTTCCAGCCGTTGTCTCAATCGTTGTTGGCGTTCATCACTCATGTTTCACCTAGCGGGTCACCAGTCTCTCCTCAGACTTGATGTACGCGGTCGCGGATGGCAAGTGGACCAAACGAAAATCGTCGTTGACTCCGTACAGCGACTCGGAGTGCCCCAGAAAGAGATACCCATGTGCCAGCAAGTTGTTATAGAAATGCTGGATCACCCGGCGCTTGGACTGCACATCGAAGTAGATCAGGACGTTGCAGCACATGATCACGTCGAAGCCTTTCAAGAAAACCATGCGGGCATCGTCCAGGAAATTGACGCGAGTGATCGACACATGGGTCTTGACCTGGGTATTCACTTGCAGGTTTTCACCCACCGGACTGAAGTATTTTTGTGTGATCTGGGGCGTCAAATTGCGGGTGCTGTAGTTTCCGTAAACGCCAGCCTTGGCGTGGGCCACGGAATGCTCGTTCAGGTCGGTGGCCACGATCTCAAACGTCCATCCTTGCAGCCGCCGGGCGAGTTCCTCCATCAGCATGATGCTGAGCGTGTAAGGCTCCTCCCCGGTGGAGCAACCCGCGCTCCAGATTCGGAGATGACGTAGTGACATTTTTTTTCTGGCTTCCACAATGCGGGTCAGCACTACATTGCGCAGGGCATCGAGTTGCGGTTGGTTGCGAAAGAAAAAGGTCTCGCCGATGGTGATCTCATTGAGCAGACTGACCAGTTCGGCCTGGCGGATGGGCCTCACGGTAAGGCAATCGTAGTATTCCCTCAGGGTCGCTACTCCTAATGCCTGCATTCTTTTTTGGCAACGGTCCTCCAGGTGCCGCAGCTTGTTGTCGGGCTGGAAGATGCCGGCCACCTGATACACCAGGTCGCGGATTTGAACTAATTGCGGGCTGGGTGGCCGCCGCGGAGCCTCGGGAGTGCGTTGGGAAACCGCCGTGGTAGTCATTGCACGGTCTCCTGAACGACTAGACCTTGGGCGGAGGCCAGCAATCCCGCCGGATCCAGCACCAGCCTCACCCGCCCGTCCCCGCCCACGGTGGCTCCGGCAATGCCGACGCAATTGTGAAGATAGGATCTTTTTGCTTCAGGTCGTTGTCGACGTCTTGTGCCGCCGACACCAAGTGCAGAGTGGCGTAATAACTGAAGCCACCAGTCGTCGCGAGCAAGGCAAGTATCAAGCCAAAACCCAATGCCAACTTCATTTTCAAGCTCAGGTCGCGCATTTGTTGGCACCTCCGGACCAATCATGGTCTGGTTCACTTGCTCGGGCGGGGCGGAGGAATTCGAGCCCGCACAGAGCAACACTCCAAGCAAGCATTCCATCGGCAGCCGGGAACGGCGGCTTTAGCCAGGAACCTCTCACTTCCGCTCCGGAGAAGGCTTTTCCGGGTATGCCGGATCGCGCTGGGCGCCCACCACCGGAGGCGGGGCGAGAATGACCACATCCACCCGGCGATTGAGCGCTCGTCCGGCAGCGCTCGCGTTGCTGGCGATGGGGTGAAACTGGGCGTATCCACCGGCCGAAAGGCGCTCCGGGGCAAAGCCGTACTTCAGGATCAGCAGGCGAATCATTTCGGTGGAGCGGGCGGTCGAGAGCTCCCAGTTGGAAGTGTATTGCGAGTTATGAATGGGGACGTTGTCGGTATGGCCTTCGATGCGGATGTTGTATTCGCGCTCCCGCAGCACCGTGGTCATACGGCTAAACGCCGGCTGCGAACTCGCTTTCGTTCCCGCCGAACCGCTGTCGAAGAAGCCGGCTTCCCGCAGGCTGACGACTAGACCTTGCGGGGTGTTCCGCACCGCCACTTCACCGTTTGCAATCTCCCCGGCCAGGGCTTTCTCCAACTCTTTTCGCAAAGCCCCCAGGTCGTCCCCTTGAGGATTGGGCGGAGGCGGGACCGCAAGCGTTGGAGGGAATATTGCGGCCGGCCGAAGCTCTGGAGAGATTGGGGCATAGTAGGTCGGATTCGTCCCCATCTGTTCAAAGCCCTCTTGGATGGCTGCGGCCAGCTCCACCATCCTCCGTTTGTCAACCTGTGCGGTGGAGTATAGGACCACAAAAAAAGCAAAGAGCAGGGTGACGAAATCCGCGTAGGAAACCAACCAGCGTTCGTGGCTGGCAATGGGAACGTGCTTTCTTCGCCGTTTCATTTGGGGGTTGCGGTCGTACCTTTCGCTTTGTCCTCGGAGTCATTTTCTGCCAGGAAACTCAACAGCCGGGCTTCCACCATTCGAGGATTCATTCCTTCCAATAGAGAAATCACTCCCTCCAGCGTCATCTCCCGCAGCACTTCTTCTTCCCGAATACGGATTCTCAGCTTGCCGGCGACAGGCAGAAGGAAGAGGTTGGCGGCCGCCACCCCGTAAATGGTGGCCACGAACGCCACTGCGATGCCTCGTCCCACCTCGTCAATCTTGTCGAGGTGCTGCATCACCTGGATCAGACCGAGTACCGCGCCGATGATCCCAATGGTTGGCGAAAAACCGCCCGCCGACTCGAACACCTGGGGAATTCTTTCCTCCAGATCCGCTTTGTTTTGGAGTTCGAGTTCCATCATGGTGCGCAGCTCTTGCGGCTCGGTACCGTCCACCGCCAGTTGCAACGATCTCCGCAGGAAAGGCTCAGTGATGGTCTCCAGTTCTGCATCCAGAGAGACGATCCCCTTGCGCCGTGCCTGGTTGGCATAGCGGACCACTTCCTGCACCAAGGCCGCCGGGTCGTGCCGGGGTTGCACAAAAACATCCGCCAGCCGGCGGACCGCCGCGAGCACCACCGGTAGAGGAAACTGGATCAGCACCGCCCCCGTGGTACCGCCGAACACAATCAGGGCAGCCGTGGGTTGCAGGACCTGGGACAGGCGGCCGCCTTCGAGCAGCAAACCTCCCACGATCCCACCCAGCCCCAGTGCGACGCCGCCCCAGCTCGCCTTGTCCACGAGCACTTACCTCTCGCTCTGTTCTTTCGCTTCTTTGCTGCACACCGCCGCGGACAGCGGGCTGAGATGGCCGGCCGCAGCCTGGGCATTCTGCAACACGGCACGGCGAAACTGGACGATCCGCTCCAATACCTGCTCGGCGCTCTCGCGCACGATGATCTTTTCACCGTTCAGCAGCGTGATGACGGTGTCCGGGGACTGCTCGACAAACTTGATCAAGTCCGAGTTCACGATCAGGGAGCTGTTGTTCAAGCGGGTCAGTTGGATCATTGGCACTCCCGGCGAGCACCTTCACGCCCAGGGTGGTGCCCCTCCTCGACCATCGGCCTGTCGTGCGGGTATCGTTACGCCCGCCGCCAAAGCGCGTCCATTACGAAAGTTTGAACTCGATCCAACCTGTTGCCTAAAGCCTTTCCGCAATGGGTCGATGGGATGTGTGAAGGCAGGACCGGCACAGGAACAGGCCCTCTGCGGAAAAACCCAGGGACGGCGGTTCCGGGGGACGGAACCCACTCAATCAAAGGAGAACTTCAATGCCATTAGGAATTTTGAACAATATTCCGTCCCTGGCGGCGGAAAACCAACTCACTCTCACCAGCAACGCCTTGAGCAACACTCTGCAACAGTTGTCTTCAGGGTCGCGCATCAACAGCGGGGCCGACGATCCTGCAGGGCTGTCCATTGCCAACGGGTTGCAGGCCAACATCAGCGCCCTCACACAATCCGTAGCCAATGCGAATGGGGGCGTAGGCCAGTTGCAACTCGCCGATGGCGCGCTGGCTCAGGTCACCAACCTGCTCAACACCGCAGTCACACTGGCTACCGAGTCGGCCACCGGCACGGTTTCCAATGGGCAGCGCACAGCCATCGAGGCGCAGTATGCTTCCATCTTGTCGGAAATCAACCGCATCGGCACCGCCACCACCTACAACGGACAAGCGGTCTTTCAAAGTGGCACCGCGCCCAACCTCAACGAACAAGACACTCCCGCAACCGCTGGCGGTGGCACCGCCGGAACTTTGAACGCGAATGACGTGCTGACGGTGGGCGATACCACCACCATCTCGGCAGGCGGTGTGACCCCATTCACGTTCACCGCCGCCCTGGACCCGAGTGGCGCAAACAAAAATGAAATCACCAGCGCCACCAGCAATCTCACGGTCAATACCGTGCTCACCGCTGGCGATGTCATAACCGTGACCCGGCCCACCGGTACCACAATTTATACGGCGGGCAGCACCAGCGGAACCGTGGGACAGCTGCTAACCGCCATCAACACTGGCGTCAGCCAAGGCACCGCTGCCCTCGGCGTTGCCGTCTCCGGCACTGACTCTACGGGCCACGGCAGCTTCCAGGGCGCGCTCTCGGCGACCGGAAAGCTGGAAATTGTGGATCTCCAAAATAACGGCACGGTTAGCGCGGCGGAGACCGTGGGCGCCGTGTTGGGCGCCTTTACAACCAACGCTGCGGCGACCTCCACGGTGCAGGATCTGATCAACGCCATTAACCAGAACACCAGCATCGGCGCCAAGGCGGCCTTGGTCAGCGGCGTCCTTCAAATTACCGATCCGCTCGATCGCGGCAACCTCGCGGTCAGCACCAATGACACCGTGCTCGGCGCGGGGGCGTCCGGCGTTTCCGCCAATTTTGTGACCCCTAACACCGTCGGAACGGCAAGCATCAACACCAACCAACTCGTCGGCAACGCCGGAGGTTTGACGACGGCCACCGTGCTGGGCGCCAGCAAGGTCTACAGCTTCGCCGCCAGCGGCAAGACCTTTAGCTTCACCTCCAACGCCGGCAACACCAACACCATTGGCGACCTGATCAGCGCAATCAACAATCCCAGCACCGATCCGGCCGGCCTTGAGGCTTACCTTAACTCGAGTGGCAACCTGGTGGTCACCGATCCCAACAATGAGGGTGACCTAGCAGTCGGCGCCACTAACACCGGGACCGTGCTCGGGACCCTCAGTAACCCAAGTTCCACCGGTTCAACCGCCACCAACATTTTCCTCAGTGACTCGACCGCCATCGGATCAAGCCAGATTGCAGTGACCATTGGCGGCCTATCGACCTCGGCGATTACCAACGGCAGCGGCGGAAACGCCGTAAACCTGGCTAACACCGACTTGGATACACAGGGAGACGCTCAAACTGCGCTAACCTTGATCAATTCGGCCATCACCAACATCGCCAGCGTACGCGGCACATTGGGAGCGAGTGTCAACCGGCTCACCGCCGCCAGCAACGTCATCAACAGTCAGGTGCAAAACCTCACCTCGGCGGAAAATACCATCACCGCTGCCGACATTCCCGCCGCAGTGGCCAACCTGACCAAGTATTCCATCCTGGAACAGACCGGCATCTCCGCTCTGGCCCAGGCCAATCAACAACAGCAGCTGGTACTGAAACTGTTGCAGTAAGTTCAGCTCGGAAGGAGGCGGGGCAATCCGCCTCCTTCTGACATCCTCCAGTACCTCGATGTGAGTGTGGGTCCCGCACTCATATTTCCAGCTTCGACTGAGCCTCCGGTCGAACCGGGAGGGGTGGGGCCCGGAGCAGACTTCGTCGCTTCCCGCTTCAGGAGGCCCTTCAACTGGGGAAACCAGCGGTCGCAAAGATCGACTGCGGGGGGCCAATGGCCCACAGGATTGAAGTCAAAATGCATACGTCCAGATCAGGCCGAGGTCTTGAACCAGCCGCGAGAAACGCATTCGGCAAATGCCCGGTAATCAAATACACCGCCTTGCCCATGGGATTTCCCAGGAAATAAACTCGCAACCCGCATCCAAGGAATCGGCCAGAATCGAAGGAGGAAAAAACCGTGGGCATTAGTTTAAATCCCTCTACCATCCTCTCGGGACAAGGCATTGATGTGAATTCCGTGGTGCAGCAGATTATCTCTGAGCAGAGCGGCCCGTTGTCGGTGTGGCAGGCACAGCAGACAAACTTCGCCACCCAGGACGGTTTGCTGGAGGGGATCAACAATGATCTCACCAACCTGCAGACCGCGGTCGCCGCGCTGGCCGATCCGACGGGAGCGCTCACCGCGCAGGCGGCAACCTCTTCGCAGCCCGGGGTAGTGACCGCGACCGCTCAAAGCACGGCCATTGCCGCAACTCACCAGATCGAGGTGACCAACCTGGCCACTGCCGGCACGCTCTATACGGATCCCATCGCCGCCGGCGCCGATACATCCTTTCTGGCGACAGGACAGACCAGTGGCGACATTCAATTGCAGGTGGGAGGAGGCAGTGGCACAGTCCACGATATTGCCATCACCCAGGGTAGCAACGACACGCTCAATACGCTGGCCAGTTACATCAACACCCAGAGCACCGCAAATGCCTGGGGAGTAACTGCCAGCGTCGTCAGCGACACCAGCGGTTCACGGCTGGCCTTGTTCAGCCAAAGTACGGGCAGCGGCGGAGCCTTGGCCATCGTCAACAACACCAACACTACCCTGAACTTCGCCACCCCGGTGGGCGGCACGAATGCGGCCCTGAACATCGATGGCGTGCCCTTCAGCAGCAGCAGCAATACCGTGACTGGAGCCATTCAAGGGGTCACGCTCAACCTGGTGAGCCAATCGCCCGGGGACCCAGTGCAGCCCGTGCAACTGACCGTGGGACCGGACACCGGCCAGATCACCAACGCGATCAATAACTTCGTCTCCGCCTACAACACCGTGGTCAGCACCATCAACACGCAATATGTCGTCGACCCCACCGGGGCCACGCCCGCACCTCCTCTGGAAGCGGATATTTCCTTGCGTTCGCTGCAGTCCAGCATCCTGACCGACGCAGGCTACGCCATTGGTGGGAACAGTGGGCTGGTCAACCTGGCCTCGATGGGCATTAACATGAACAACGATGGCACGCTGACCGTGGGCTCTACTCCAGGACCAGATAGTCAGACATTTGCTCAAGTACTGGCGGCCAACCCCTCGGCAGTGCAGAATTTTTTTCAGAATGCTTCTGGGACGGGTTTCGCCGATAACTTCAACGCCGATCTAACCAACTTGACCGCCCCGACGCAAGGCCCCTTAAACGTGGACCTGGCGCAAAACCAGGCGGAACAGGCGGACCTTACCACCACCATCACCAACTTCCAAACCCAGTTGACGACCGAGCAGACGCAATTGACGCAGCAGTACGACGCGGTTAACGCCTCGCTGCAATCGTACCCGCTGCTGCTACAGGAGATTACCGAAACGCTGGGATCGTTAGGCACTTCCGACACAACCAGCACCTCCAATTCATCGAATCCGACGCTAACTTCAGGACTATGACCATCATGAACCCCCGAACCGCATACCGTGAAGACGCCGCACGCGGCGCCCACCCCGTACGACTGGTGGTCTTGCTATACGAACAGATGATCGAAGACCTGCGACAGGCGGTGAATGCCATCGAACAAAACCACGTCGAACTGCGCACCAACAAAATCAATCACGCCATCTTCGTGATCGCTTGTTTGCAGTCCAGCCTGAACATGGAGGCAGGTGGGCAAGTGGCCCGCAATCTCGAACGCTTTTACGATCAACTGCGAGGAAACCTGGTGAAAGCCCAGTTCGGCGTATCGCGGGCAATTCTTTCCCAGCAGATCACCGACCTCTTGACCCTGCGTGAAACCTGGACTGAAGTGGAGCGCGCCGAAGCCGCCGCGCCGAAGCCGAAACTGTTACCCCTGGCTGCGAACCAGGCCTCGTCCACTTCGCATCGTCTCACCGACTGGATGGGCTGATGCCGAGTGCCACGATCGAAAGTTTGCGGGCGGTGAATCACAGCCTACGGGCCCGATTGGCCCGGCTTACCGGCGAACCCAATCGCCCCGCGGTCATCGGGCTCACCGAGCTTACCGATTTGCGGGCGGAGCTACTACGCGCGACCGGTTGCTTGCGCAGCCTGCAAGCGGCCGCCATCCCGAATGCGGAGATGGCCGACGACATCTCCGAGTATCGAAGCCATGTGCACCAGTTCGGAAAAATCCTGCCCTCCGTCCAAGCACGCCTCCTAATCGAGAAAGCGCGCCTGGACACTGCGCGGGCACATGTGGCGAAAGCCGCTGCCTGGGCCCAGGGCAGCAAGGAAATGCTCGCTTCCGAGTCCCCCTCTTACTTCAGATAGTCAAACAGGCTGGTTTGTGGCATTTTTCCGATTGCCGCCAGCGTCGCGCTGGTAGCAATCTGGTCATTCTCCACCTGGCTGGCAACGGCCGCCAGATTCGCTGCTCCGACGGTGTTCTGCTGTTGGCTTAGACCCAGGCTTTGCGTGTTGAGATAGGTTTGCTGGCTTTGCGTCTGATCGAGCGCATTGCCGTAGAAAACCTGTTGCCCGCTCACATAGGTGAGAGCAGTGCCGAGTTCAGTCACCGCCGCTGCGATGCCTGTGTTGTTCTGCATGGAAATGATCAGATCGTTAATGGCCTGAAACACGTCCGCTCCTGGACCGTTGAAGATCTCGGAACCTGGCAGGTTGATCTGCAACTGGTAACCGGTGCCGATGGACACGCTGTTGGTTCCGTTGTTGCCGGCATAGCGGACGCCAGACGCCTGTGTAGGATCGGCTACGAAGGGTTGTGTGGTCGCGGTGCCGGCAAAAATATACTGGCCCTGATAGGAGGTATTGGCCAAGCTGAGAAGCTGGGACTGGATTCCAGTCAGTTCGGTCGCTACGTCGGCGCGATCGGTATCAGAAAGCGTCCCATTGGCTCCTTCAACTCCCAGGCTAATGGCTCTCTGCAGCACCGTCACCACTGAGTCCAGCGTGGAATCGGCGGTCGAGAACTGGCCGCTGAGGCTGCTGATGCTCTGCTGGTACGAATCCACCTGGCTGCTCAGATCATTGATCTGGACAAGCTGGGCAGCGGCGGCCGGGTTGTCAGAGGGTTTGTTGATGCTGCTTCCGCTCGCCAGCTCCAGCGTGGCGGTATTCTGCTGCTGCTGGAGGTTCTCGAGCGCCGCCAAAAGGTCCGGCATCGGATAAGGGTTGACTCGTATGGAGCTCATACGGTTAACGTGTCCATGTTGATCGCGGTATAGAGCATGTCGTTGATCGTGGTGACGACGTTGGCGGCTGCGTCATAGGCGCGCTGATACTGCACCATGTTGCTGGCTTCCTCATCGAGTGAGACGCCCGAGATACTGTTGCTCTGGTCCTGCAGTTGGCTCAAGATCGACTGCGATGCGCTCAGTTCTGCCGTGTCATTGGAGACATCATTACCTACGCTGAAAACGATGTTGGAATAGTAGCCGGTGGGCGTCTGACCACTCACCACCGGTTGGTTCTGCACCGCGGAAAGCACCGTCAGGTTGCCGTTGCTTCCCGGCGTCCCATCTGAACTTGCCGCGATCAGCGCCGGATTGGTGATGGCCACGGCCATGCCCGCCGCGGCCCCTGGCCCGCCAGCGGGCGGCGGAACAAACAGATTCCCGCCAGCCTTTCCATTCAGGTCAAAACCTTGCTGATTGGCGGTGTTCAAAGCGTTCGAGATTCCCTCTGCCAGCGCGTCTAGGTTCGAGAGCAAGCCGGGAATGGTTTGGTCTCTTGCCTGGAGCACCCCCGCCAAGTCTCCCGAAGTCAGATCGGCGGTAATGTCGTTGCCCTGCGCATAAACGTCCTGTAAGCCCGAAGCGTTGGTTTGGGTGTTAAGCGCGAAGCTTTGGCCACCCACCACCAACGCCGTCCCGTTCGAGGTGGTAAGGGTCAGGCCGCCATCGCCCTGGATGCTGGAAACGTCGATCAGATTGGAAAGGTTTCCGACAAGTACGTCCCGTTGATCAAGCAGTGCGCTGGCATCTTGATTGACGCCCTGCAACTCGCTGATCTGGGTGTTCAAAGTCGCGATCTGGCCAGTCAGCACATTGATCTGCCCCACATCCTGGGTGACGTTCAAGTCCAGGCTGGATTGCTGCGAAGAAAGGGAGTTGGCAGTGTTGTTGAATGCGGTCGCCATGTTTCCCGCGGCGGTCAGCGCTCCTTGGCGCAAGGTGAGGTTGGTGGGGTCGGTGGAGATCTGATTCAGACTGCTGAAGAAATTCGAGATTTCCGTGCCAATGTCTCCACTGCTGGTCGTGAACTGCACCTGCGCCTGCTGCATCGCGGCAAGCGATGCGTTCAGCTGGCCTTGCTGCTGGGTCTCTTCCTGGATGCGCAGTTGCAAAATGGGATCGCGCAGGCTCTGGAGTTTCTCGAGCGACACACCTGTACCGTAAGTCACCGAACCCACTTCGATCGGACTGCTCTCCACCAGCACCGGCTGCAGCCGCGAATAACCCGGCGTGTTCGCGTTGGCGACGTTGTTGGTGGTGGCGTCGAGTGCGCCTTGCTCGGCACCTAAAGCCCCGGTCGCAATCGAAAGCGCCCCGTAAAGACTGCCCACGCGTTTATCCTTTCGGTCTTATGCCTTTCAAAGCCGGGCGGGAAAGCGGCTTCGGCGCTGGGTACGTCGTTCCCGAACTGGCCAGCACCCGGCAAAAAATGTCTACCGTGCGGCGCCTGCGCCGCAGCAGCGCTGCGTACTTACGGTTCAGATCTCCCACCCACCTCGCTGCTACTTGCAAATCGTCTGCCAATCCGGCGGGTATCGGAATCCGCGCTTCATCCGGAAACCCGGTTGCGAGCGAGCGCAACTGTCGGCATAGTTCCCGTTGTCGGGCGGTTTGCTGGTCAAGTTTTTCCGGAGTGGTTGCCGCCAGTGCCGATTGGGCTTGCTCGAGAGAATCCGCCAGCGCGAGCAGCAACCCTAGCCGCCGGATCAGAAGTTCATGGATCGAAGGGGGAGAGGTTTGAGTCATGCGGATTCCAGTTCAAGCCAGGCTATCCACCTGGTGGGGCGCAGTTTCGGATTGATCCGCGGGTTCAGGGTTGGGGTCGGCGGGAACGGTGGCCACCGGGCGGCGGGGGCGCGGTCCGCGCTCGCGCGGACTTTCATTGCTCACCCGTTCCACAACCGGTGCGGTTGGTTCCAGGCGCTCGGTCCCTATTTCGCTCATACCGTCTCTCCCGCCCCTAGGCAGCCCGGTTTGTGGTCAATGCGGTCAGCAAGGCTTCGGCGGTTTGCTGCGCCGTGACTTGATAGCTGCCCTTCTGCACCTGCTCCGTTAGAGCCGCCACCTTGTCTTGCCGGATTTCCGGCAGTTGCAACACTGCCGCACTCAGGGCTTGCACATTGGCCTGGTCCGTTGACAGCCGCGTGCTATCGCCTTCCGGGACAGCGTTTTCCGCACCCGACACTGCTCGCGAACTGGCTTTCCCGGCTGATCCGGCGTCCGGCGTCTGCCCCACGTTCGCGTTTAAGTCGATTCTCATCGAAGTCACCTCGACTGCCCTTTTGCAATGCAATTCAGGTATCGGCGGCGGGTTAAGAGTCTTTAATCTCCTCATCCCTCGCTCTACCCTGACCAAACCTTCTATCCTTTCATCGGCAACGGGCCTGCCAACTTTAGCCGCCCGGCTGCCCCACCCCCACTAAAGTGTTAGTAATAACAACGGGGTTGTAGCCGACGCCTACTCATGCTAGAAAGTGAGACACACCTCGACCCTATGCCGACCGCTTCCCGAGTTGCGTTGAGTTCCCGGCACAAGACCACCGCTCCCCACCTCCGAGCCGCGGATGTGGTCATTCCCGAAAAGCTTTATTTCCGCATCGGTGAAGTGGCCCAGCTCTGCCGCCTGCCAGCTTACGTTCTGCGCTTCTGGGAGACCGAGTTCCCGCACCTCAAACCGGTTAAGAGCAGCACCGGCCAGCGCATGTATCGCCACAAGGACGTGGAGAGTGTCTTGCACATCAAGCGGCTGCTTTACGAGGAAGGCTTCACCATTGCGGGCGCCCGCCAGCAACTGCGGGTGGAGAGCAAGACCGACAAGAAGCAGACCCCGTTGCCCTTCCCCGAGCGCGCCTCCGATCTCAAATACCTCCGCCAGGGCCTGAAAGACATTCTCGGCCTTCTCTCCACCCGGCACTGACCTCAGTTTCCGTCACGCGCCACCCGGAAGCCGTAGTCCGCATATTTGAACTGGGGTGGAATGCTGGAACGTGCCGCGCAGCGCGTCACCTTAATGTGATGACGCCACGACCCGCCGCGCGACGAGCGGCGCTCACCCGACTCCGGCCCGCGCGGGTTGCGTTCCGGCGACGACGCGTAGTAATCGGCTTGAAACCAATCACTGCACCATTCGTGCACGTTGGCGCACATATCGCGGAGACCGAATCCATTCGGACCTGAAGACCCCGCTGTTTCTGGACCGTTCTTCCAGCGCTTCTCATAGTCCGGTAACGACTCCGGTGGAGCATCCCCCCACGGAAACAGCTTGCCTTCAACTTCGCCGCGTGCGGCGTGCTCCCATTCCGCCTCGGTTGGCAGGCGGTAGCTCCCTCCGTGCAAGCCGCTCAGCCACTCGCAATACCGAACCGCCTCGTACCAGGACACCGCCACCACCGCTTGCTGCGGGTGATTGAAGTCAGGATCCGCTAACAGCGGAGGCGCTTCCGCCCCGGTTGCCTGCACAAACCTCGCGTACTCCGCATTGGTCACCTGACATTCGGCCAGCCGGAAACCATCGACCCATACGCGATGCAGCGGGCACTCGTTATCCTGGCCGTCCTCCGACCCCATCAGAAACCAGCCCGCAGGAATCGATACCAGCTTGGGCCCATCGTCGGTGTGGTGTAGGCTGGTTGGCTGCCGAATGGCGCTCACAGTAAGCCGAGCCTAGCACAACCAGTCGGGAGGAGAAGCGGCATGAAGAAACTCACATTCAAAGTGAAACTCGTGGGTCAGGAGGGCAGCTCCGTGGCCGCGTTATCCGCGCCCTTCGATGTAAAGGAGGTCTTCGGCACCATCGCCCGGGTGCCGGTGCGCGGCACCATCAACGGATTCCCCTTCCGCTCTTCGCTGATGCCTATGGGCGGCTGTCACTACATGGCGGTCAACCGTACCATGCGGGAAGGCGCGGGCTGCAAAGCTGGAGACACAGTCTCCGTCGTCATGGGGCGGGACTCAGCTCCGCGTATCGTCACAGTGCCCACCGTCCTCAAGAAAGCCCTGGCCAAGAGCAAGACGGCGCAAGCCAACTGGAAGAAATATTCATTCAGCAATCAGAAAGAAATGGCGCTCGCCATCACCGGAGCCAAGCAGGAGGAAACTCGCGCCCGCCGTTTGGCGCGGATTATGGACATCGTGAAGGCCGGCAAGAAGTGGACACCCTGAAAACTCGTGGGGCGTGGACACTCCTGTCCGCGCAGCCGCGTAGCGGCGCAAGAAAACTGTCACTCTCCATCTCGAAGCGCCCTAACCACTCCAGCCACCTCGTTCTCCTGAAACAGCCGAATCCCAGCCACGCCCGCAGCCCCCTCCTCCACACACGCCCGCGCGTTCTCCAGAGTGACCCCGCCCAGCGCCAGCACTTTGATCGGATGGTCACACGCCGCCCGTAGATCGCTCAATCCCGCCGCCACGGAACCCGTCTTCTCAAACACTGGAGCAAATACCGCCAAGTCTGCCGCCTCTGCCGCCGCGTGGGCCACTTCGGACGGGGAGTGGCAGGACTCGCTGATCACCGGCATAGCAACCAGACTATGTCTCCATGCGGCTCGCACATCGCCGGGCAAGACATCGTCCGACCGCAGATGCACCCCATCGGCCCCGCAGGCAATGGCCACGTCGGTTCGCGAGTTGATAAGCAGCCGGGTCCGAGACGAATTCTCGCGCACCGTGCGTACGGCGGCTTGGGCCAGAGCTTCCAGGTCGCGTGCGCAGAGGTCCTTCTCGCGCAGTTGAACGAAATCAACCCCGCAGCGCGCTGCCTCCGCGATCTTGTCCAGAAGAGCACGGCGCCGGGACACTTCGTCCCCTGCAAACTGCGTCCGGTTGGTGATGTAGTAGAGCAGCAAAGTGGTTGAGCAGTAGATCAGTTTCAAAGTCGGTTGATTTTGCGTTCTTAGCGGCAGTTCTTGGCGAACTTTGTGGTAAGAAAGAACTTGATCGCGAAGAACGCCGAGGATTCCGCTTACGGGTTCGTCTTCGCAATCTCCGGCATGGCGGTAACGTTACGCCTTGGTTCCGGCCCCAGATGGTACTTGGTCAATCCATCGCGCAGGAACTCAAACCCTTCCTCCGGCGAGTCCACGAACTTGAACAGATCGAGGTCTTCCGCCGAAATTGTCCCCGAATCCACCATTGCCTGAAAGTTCAGCACCTGGTTCCAATATTTCTTTCCATAGATAGCCACTAGGATTTTCTTGGCCAGCTTTTGCGTCTGTGCCAGGGTGAGGATCTCAAAGAGTTCGTCCAGCGTTCCAAATCCACCCGGGAAAATCACCAGTCCTTTTGCCAAATACGCGAACCAGAACTTGCGCATGAAGAAATAATGAAATTCGAAATTCAGCGATGGAGTGATGTGGGGATTCGGGTTCTGTTCAAAGGGCAGATGGATATTCAACCCAACGGTCTTCGCGCCTGCTTCTTTCGCGCCCAGGTTGGCCGCCTCCATGATCCCCGGGCCTCCGCCGGTGGTGACCACAAAGCGGCGGCGGCGGGCGGGAATCTGAATTGACCACTGGCTCAGCAGGAAGGCCAGCCGTCGAGCGTCCTCGTAATACTTCGCCATGTCCACGGCTGCCAGCGCCTGCTTCCGGCCCAGGGCCGCGCCCGCTTTCCCGCTGTCCAGCGCTGCCAGATTCTTCTCCGTGACTTTGCGGCTGGCGAACCGAGCCGACCCGAAAAACACCACCGTGTCCTGGATCTGCTCCCGGCGAAAACGCGCCAGAGGCTCTTGGTACTCGGACAGAATGCGCAAAATTCGGCCATCGGGGCTATTGAGAAAAGTTTCGTTCTCGTAGGCCAGGGGCGCGCGCTTGGATTGGCTATCGCTCATGATCAGGTTTCTCTTTCGTGAACCAGGGATCGGTTCAGGCCTGTTCCCCTTCGTGGTAGTGGATCGCTTCCCAGAATCCAATCCAGATGTCCAGAATGCCCAGGCCGCTGCAAATCCCGCGCACAAAACCATTGGCCACGATGGCCCGCAATGAAGGATAGGTCAGCAACAGACGGTTGTCGGTCCACTCCGGCCGCCAGGGAAGAATGACCAGCAGCACCCCCACCACTGCGCAAACAAATACAAACAGCAGCACCATGATCCGATGGAGCCACAGGTCGAGTCGGGTAGCGCGGACGGCTTCGCGTTTTCCGGGTTGCGATTCTGCCGCCGCGGACGAAGTGGCAGGTCGCTCACGGGAATCGATCCCTGCCCCGTTGGCACCTGAAGTTCTGTCCTGGGAGGTCTTGTCCTGGAAAATCTTGGGGTTCGCCGTCACGCGGTGCTCCTAAGCGGCAGAAGCAAGCTCAGGCGCAACCGAGCTTCGTGAGACCACGTCCCAAGCGTTGGGGAAGATTGACCCATCGGGACATTCTACGACTTCAGGGTCTTAATGCGCTCGGCGACGTCACGATAGTCAATATTGCTGCCGTACACTTCCATGAAGTGGCTCAAGGCAGCCGTCTTGTTTCCTGCGACTTCGTAGGATGAAGCAAGTTCATAGTGCAGGGCGGTGTGGGTGTCTGCGTCCAATGTGGGCAGCGTAAGCGCTTTTTCATACCAGCGGATCGCTGCTTCCGGCACGCCCTTGTCCAGGAAGCACTGCGCCAGCCAGGTATAGGTTTGCATGATCAGCGGGAAGGGATGGCCACGCTCCACCGACTGGCATACCTTCTGCAGTTCGCCAATGGCTTCATCCAGCAAGCCCATTTCGCGGAAGGCAACGCCCAGGTTGTAATGCGTTTCCGGATCTTCCTCTGCGCTGGTGGTTTCTTCTTCCAGTTCGTGCTTGAGTTCTCCGAACATGTCCGCCAAGTCCACTCCTGCGCCGGCATCGGACTTGGAGGGCGGAACTGCTCCGGGAACTTGCGGGACCAGCGGCCGAATAGGTGTGGGTTGATAGGTAAATGTCGGAGAGGCCACTGCCGGTGCAGCCCCGGCAGCCGCCGCCATTGCTGTTGGAACCACAGGTGGCGCGGGCGCCGGTATAGCCTGCGCTGGAACTGGTGTGGTCTGCGCAACCGGACCCTCAGCCAGGAAACTGTCTCCCCGCGAAGATTCCAGATCGCTGACCAATGCGTTGAGCGCTGGCGCCGGCTGTGCTTCAGCCGCCACGGGAACGACCGGCTCAGTTTCGGCTTTGACGGCAAATTCCCGCGTGGTTGTCTGCGGCAGGAATCCATCTCCTAGCGACGATTCCAGATCGCTGACGAATGCATCCAGCGCAGCCGGGGCTTGGGCTGGAGTCGCCGGCTCTTCATCGATCTGCACCGCATTCTCCGTTACTTCCACCGAGACCGCTTCGGCCACCGGCGCTTGTTTCTGGGCAGCCTCAAGCTCGGCACGCAGCGTTTCCAGGTTGGAGGCATCGGGTTTCAGTTGCTCCAGCTTACGGAAGGCAGCCTTAGCTTCGTCCGCCATGCCGTTCGCCAGGTAAAAGCGAATCTCTTCCACCGCTTCGGAGATGGCAGCTTCTGACGCACCATCCGCCGGTTTGCTGGCCGAGGTCACGCGCTTCTCAGTGTTAGCCGCCGGAACCTCGCTGAAGCCTTCTTCCCATTCCGCCGAAATGTCGATCGCTTCAGCGGGCGCGGCTTGCACGGCGAATTCAGTGTGCTCCGCTTGGGTTTCGCCAGCATGAAAGAACGGTCCAGACTCTGCCGCTTCTTCCGCTGGTGCGGTTGGAGCCGGGAGTACCGTCGCTTCGGCGATCTCGCTGACCTGAGCTTCTTCGGTTACCACCGCGGATTCCACCCGTGCAGCCGCCTTGCTGGAAAGCGCTGGCGTCGAGGACGCCCGCTCCTCGTACTTCGCGGACAGTTCCCCGTAGCGGGTGGCTTCGTCAGGACATCCCGCCTCGTGGTAAATACTCTCCAGCGTGCGGCAGCAAACCGCTGCTTCGGTGAACCGCTGCGCCCGGGTATGCAGGGCTGCCAGCCGTTGATTGATGCGCAAATCGCGGGGCGCCTGCGGCAAAGCAGACATCAAAGGCCCCAACGCCTTGGCCGGCATGTTGTAGGAGATGAACAGCTCAGCGTCGGTCAGGGCCGCGCGCACTGCCAACGCCACGTCGTCGGCGTAGCGTTGATCAATGAATGGCGCGGTGGCCTCCAGTTCATCCACCATCACTGCGCCCTCTTCCGCGCTGATCAACCGTTCCCCAGAGGAAGTGCCCAGCTTGCCCAGCACCTGTTGATAGTTGCGGGCATGAATCTGGTTCTCGGGCTCGAGCTGGGTCAATTTCAAATAGTAGTCGCGCGCCTTCTCCAACTGGTCGGATTGCACGTAGGCGTGCGCCAGCAGTTCGTAAACCTCGGTGACGTGGGTTGTGTCTCCCGCCTTGTTCAGCAGTTCGAGCAAAGTTTCGAGCGCTGTGGGATTTTCACGGAGATGCCCGATTAGAGAATGCAAGTTCTCAATCGTCTTGCCGGAATCCGCCGCCAGTAGCCGTTCACAATGTTGTTGGTAAACCTGTAGGGCCTCGGCAAAGTGGCCCGCTGACATCAACGCTTCGGCATAGCTGAGCACTGCGGTGATGTCGTTGTGCACCGAAAGCAGTTTCCCCGCCAGGGTTCCCGCCTCGGTCAGACGCCCGCTCTGAACATAGGCTTGCAACAGCGTGCGCAAACCGTCAGGATTGCTGTCCAGGTCAGCCACTTTCTCCAAGCACTCGATGGTCGCAGCCATGTCGCCGGCATCAAACGCATTCCGGCCCCGCAGCAGCAATGCGTAACTGCTGCCTGGATCCAGCTTCAGCATCCGTTGCAGAATCTCTTCCGCCGCCTGTAACTGGCCTTTGGAGCGCAGCGTTTCCGTGGCAGCAGAAAAAATCTGCCAGGCTTCATTCTTCTTTCCCAGCCGGACGTAAACTTCGGCCAGCTTGGTGCGCATAGCCACGTTTTCCGGGTCCATCTCCAGAGTCTTCTGGAAGATGCGTACCGCCTGCTCCAATTCTCCATTACGCAAGAATTCTTCCGCCACTTGCAGGTATTGGGCGCGCGCGTCGTTGAACAGTCCCTGTTGGGTGTACAGTTCCGCCAGCCGGAGTACGCAGTCGAGCGAGGACTTCAGCTTGCTCAACTTCTTGTACATGGCGATGGCTTTGACCGTGAAACCCTGCGACGCATAGGCATCGCCCACAGTCTTGAAACATTCCACCGCTTTCTCTTGATTGCCCAGCCGCGAGTACAGATCGCCCACGGTGTTCGCCACCGTCAAATCCTTGGCGTCCGCTTTCAGAACCTTTTCGTATTCAGTGATGGCGTTCTGTAGCTTGCCCTGCTGGACAAACTTCTCCGCCGCACTGAGCACCTTCTGTTTGTTGAAGCCAAACCCAAACGCCATAGAAGTATGGACTCCAGCTCCGTTTCAACTCTTGCCCGAGAACTCACTCACCGGCCTGCATCCGGCAAGTGGACCATTCCATCCTGGCCACTCACCTATCGGGAAATGTTCTTTCGGACAAGGGTCATTGTACGGCTGGGTCTTCAGAATCGTATGGTTACTAAGGGTTACCGAAAGTGAGTGTACGAGTGGGTTACTTGCGGAACCTCAGCTAAGCGATCGTTTTGGCTCCCAGGTTGCCCGTCCAAGCTCTGCCTGGCCGGGGAGTTCGGGGCTGGGAGCACTCCCGGGCTGCGGGATGGAAACCGACAGCGCGGGTCAGCCACCAAATCCATCACCGCACTTGTGCGCTATACCTGTGTTGACGCTCTTTCAGACGAAAGACGAAGCTGACGGTTAGCCGAAGGTTGTTCTGCGCCTGCGCCGCCCCCGCGCCGTCGAAGAACGTGGTGCGCACATAGTCTCCATTGACGCGGACGGCCAAATTCCCCGAGACAGAATGCTCGATTCCCGCTCCCGCCGTGTAGGCGGGTCGCAGCAACCATCCATGAAAGAAGGAGGTCTCGCTGACTGGCACGGCTCCGTCCACCAGACCCGCACCCGCCAGCCCGCGGACGAACACTCGGTTTCTCCCGTGCTCAATAAGAGAGAATACTGGACCAGCCTGCAAGCTCAACACATAGCCCTGGTGTGGAGTGCTAAGAACGTTGGATGTACGGAGGTAATTGGAGTCGAGCGTCACTCCCCAGCGCGGGCCTAGAGCCACACCTGCACTGGAATCCAAGCCGTTGAGGCCCACGCGCCCGGCGGAGGAAATCGGCATTGACAGGTAGGTATAGCCGACGCTCACATCGTAGGCTGGGCCAGCGACTGCGGGCGACGGCCCGGATTGCAGCCTTTGCGCCACAGCGGGCGCCACCATCACGCACCCTAAAAAACAGAGCTTCCTTACGGTCCTCATCGTGTTTCTCATTACGCCCTTTCTAATCGGCAGTACGCGTTTAGGACGGACCTTTGGGGGATCTAACAGCCACGGGGAAGCGAAATTCAACGTTATCCGACAACTGGTTTAGGGATTTACCAAGCCCTGGGCCACGAGTTTCTTGTCCGCCTGGCTATAGCTTAGAAACGGGAAAAATGGCGTAACCTCGAACGGCATCTTCTCCCTCGGTGATACGAGCGCAACCGGAGTCGCATTCATCATGGTTAATTGATTGCTCCATGGATCCAGCTTGATCCGGCTTCCGATAGGAAGTGCGGCAACCTGATCGAGGCGCTGCTTCTCCAAAGTTGGCGCGGAATTGAAAAGCGCGGCCATTCGGGTGCCGTTGCCACTCGCCATTCTGCTGCCCAGCCGCGGACTGATCAAATTGGTGAGCACTGGCGAATGAGACTGTAGGGTTTTGAGGAACAGCCCCGCATTCCCCAGTTTGTCCTTGTACGGCGAGTTCCCGAGCAACTCCATGGCTTTGCTGTCGGCGGCTTCCTCGTCGGCAGCGTTCCGTTCGAAATGGAGACGTTGGAAGGCATCTGCGTCGGCAAAGAAAAAGCGGTCGTTGAAGGCAAGCCTGGTGTCGACATGATGACCCAATGCGACATGGGCAAGTTCGTGAGCCAGGATCATCGCCAACGATGCCTCATCCGGCAGTACATCCAGCAGACCGCGACTCACGACAATCGTGTGCCCGATAGTAAAGGACTCCAGAGGCAGCGTCAGCAGCACGCGGCAGCGCACATCCGGCTCGATTTGCAGCTTGTTGGTGATGATGAGGTTGTTGACAACGGTTTGCAGGATCTTGTCCACCTCGCCCGGAGGCGCGAGCACGCCGATCTTTTGCAGATGATCGACCGCATTGTCTTCCGCCATCCGTTCCCACATACGCTGGGCTTCAACCGGAGCATTATCTTTGGCGATCGGACGATCATCCACCACACTGTCAACCTTGATTTGCGTAAACTCTTCCTCATGATTCAGTTGTTCCGGGTCGTAGGCCCACAGGCGCGTCTGGGCCTTAAGATACAAGTCGTGAAATAGTGCGCTGTTGCGTTTTGTGCCTGACTCCTCGACGTAGACGTAGGAAGGCAGCCACACGTCGGCTTGCAGATTAAAACGCCAGCTGTCGAAGTGCAGGTAATACGTGTAGTCGGAATGGCCGGAATAGGTCCCGTTGAAGCGGACAATATTGAAGTCGCGGTCTTCCACCCAGATTCTTCCGGTAAACAACCCTTTAGGCGCCTTTTCTTTAGGTTGGACGTCGATCACAATGCAGCGCGCTTCGCCAAGAAATTCGCGGCGCACAAAAGTGAAACGGTAATTACTCTTCTGGAAGTCTGCATCGAGCATCACCATCTGTGCGAAGCCCTGCGGCAAAAACCTATACGACAGGGCAGTCGAGAAGGGATTCAACGCGTGGTGCAGGAATCCCTTGTGGCGCTTCTGGAACACAGAATCGCGGGGACCATTATTCAGATCAATCCGCCCCAGAAAATACTGGTCGTTTACCGGCTCGACGTTATGGTCGCTGTCTTCATGAAGGTTCTGGATGTAGGTTTCGGCCAGAGGGTGCATGCGCTTCATGGTCTCGACAAACTTGCGTTCACGCTCTACCACCCGGTCCACGGTCTGGTCGAAGGAGAGAGTGGCCGAACCCTTGTTTTCGGCCGCAACCCCTGCCATCGACGATACCAGCAGCAAGCAGACGACTGTTCTGAAACTACGCATTAGCGCTCCTCACGAAATAAGTTCGAAAATGATGTGGACCAGGGCCGTCGAATCAACCGGTTGGCCTTCATGCAACGCCGGCGTGAACTTGATCTGCTCAGCCGCCTTTACCGCCTGTTCATCCAGCCCAAACCCCAACCCTTGCAGGACTCGCACCACGTGTACTCGCCCGTCGGATTTGAACAGTACTTCCAGGCGAACTTCTCCGTTAATCTTCTGCTTCCGTCCCTCATCCGTGTAATCGGGTTTGGGCTTGAAGGTGATTTCGACCGGCGCATTGGTTCCATTACTCGGCTGGCGCGATTGTGCTTTGGGGTGGCCGTTCACGGCGTCGATCGCCCCGTTGCCGAATCCGGAACTCATCACCACGTTGGCATTTGCCGCGTTCATTCCATGGCTATGGCCCGCTCCGTTGCCGTTCACCTCGCCGAAGGTCCCCGGTTGCACGGATGCAGCTAGCTTAGCGACCGGTGCTGTAACCGGACTATCGTGGGAAAAGGTCCCCACTGCTACGATCTGGGCCGTCGGTGCACTGGGAATCACAGGCGCCCTGCTCTCTAGCTTCAGCGCTGGCGCCGTGGGTTCAGGCTCTGATGACTTGTGTGCGACTATCGCTTTTACCTGCGGCCTGACCACAAGAGTCGCCAGTGGGGTCACGCTCTCCAACGCCGGCTTGCTCTCCGGCGCCGGTTTGCTTTCCAGTGGCGGTTTAGACCGGGCCAAGATGCGTGGGATTAACGGCGGTTGCGCGGGAAGTACCTGCGGCTCGTAGGAGACGAGATTCGTCACCCGATAGCTCGCAAGTGGCATGGGGTTTTCGTGAATTCGGGCGCAAACAACAAGAAGACCCACCAGCCAGAGGGCCTGCACGCTCCAGCCGGTCATGAATGATTTCCAGCGTGACTGCGGCGATGGCAGTAATGTGAACAGAAACCCCTCCACTAAGATTTGCCCACTCGGGGGAGGTATGGGGCAATCGCGGTGCCACTGCCGATCACGGGATGCTTCGGCAGCGTTTTTCGCGGCACGGAACCTCAAAATTCGCACCAGCGAAAGCATTTAGCTCACACGTGAGCGGTCACAGGAGGAGGGCTTTGAGAAGTTTATCTAGCACGTTAGTAACCATCGTAGAGCGCTGAAGGTTATGCCTCGGTAATCAGAAACTGAGAGGAACACTGAAAGCATATTCACATAGGGAAAAAACTTTCCCACCGGAGCGGGGCTTGGCTTGTCGCACCAGGTTGCGGCAAGGTGGTGATGATTCAGATCAGGTGCCGACCCACCACATCTCTCTAGATGCGCTACTCTTTCTGGCATGCAGTTGCGCTCGCTGACCGATTACCTGCCCCACTTTCTCAGCCGAGCGCCGGAGACTGCCTACATCCAGCCTCATGGATATCGCACCGAGCGCTGGTCGTACCCACAGGTCGCCTTCACCGCCCTCCGCTTCGCTCGTGAACTCGAAGCCCGCGGTATCAGCAAGGGCGACCGCGTTTTCCTTTGGGGACCGAATTCCGCCGAATGGATCGCAGTGTTCTGGGGATGCGCGCTGCGTGGCGCCGTTGTTGTCCCCCTCGATGACATCGCTACGCCCGATTTCTTCCTCCGCGTTCACCAGCAAGTCAGCGCCAAGCTGCTGGTTGCTTCGCGTGCTCACGAACAACAGTCCATCCCGACTCTCGCACTCGAAGATTTGTCCGATGTCCTGGCCCCGCACTCGTGTTCCCCCTACCCACCAGTCGAACTCGCTTCCACCGACATTCTGGAGATCGTCTTTACTTCCGGCACCACCGCCGAACCCAAGGGCGTCGTCATCTCCCACGGCAACGTACTGGCCAACCTGGCACCGCTCGAGGCCGAGATTCGCAACTACCTCAAATATGAACGCTTCGTCCATCCCGTGCGTTTCCTGAATCTGCTGCCGCTCAGCCACGTCTTTGGACAATTTCTGGGAATGTTCCTTCCTCCGCTGTTGGGTGGCACCGTCGTCTTCCAGGAAACGCTCAAGCCCTCCGATGTAATTCGCACCATCCGCCGCGAACGGGTTTCGGTTCTGGCCACCGTGCCTCGCGTGCTGCAATCGCTGAAAGAGAAGATCGAACGGGATCTCTCCGACGACCGTCGCCTGGAGCCATTTCAGACGGCATTCCGCACCGCCCAAGGCAAACACTTCCTGCGCCGTTGGTGGATCTTTCGCCGCATTCGCCGCCAGTTCGGCTGGAAGTTCTGGGCTTTCATTTCCGGAGGCGCAGCGCTAGACCACGCTACCGAAGAATTTTGGGACCGACTGGGCTACGCCGTGATCCAAGGCTACGGCCTCACCGAAACTACGTCGCTGATCAGCGTCAATCACCCGTTCCGCCTGGGAAAAGGATCTATCGGCAAAGTGCTGAATGGACGCGAAGTCAAACTCGATGAAGACGGTGAAATCTTGGTGCGAGGAGGCGGAGTCGCCGCCGGCTACTGGGATGGCAACGCCCTTCAACCCGTAAGCGACGCACAGGGCTGGTATCGCACCGGCGACGTCGGAGAACTCGACGCCGCGGGCAACCTTTATTTCAAAGGCCGAAAGAAAGAAGTCATCGTCACCCCTGCCGGCATGAACATCTATCCGGAGGACCTCGAAGCCGCGCTTCGCCGCCAACCCGGGGTCAAGGAAGCCCTGGTCGTCGCTTCGCCCCGTGACGGGAATGCCGAACCATGCGCGGTGCTGATTCTAAGGCCAGGAGAGAGCCACCCGGAAGCGGTTGTCGCAGCCGCTAATCAATCCCTGGCTGAGTATCAGCGCATGCGCGGCTGGTTTGTCTGGCCCGAAGACGACTTCCCCCGCACCTCCACCCAAAAGCCTCGCAGAAACCTGGTTCAGCAAGCTGTGCAAGCTCAACAATCCGGCCAGAGCATCCCTTCCAGCTCAATGGCTGAGCTCATCAGCCGCGTGACCGGCCGAACCCCGGTGGATCTTTCAGACAATGCCGACCTCGAATCCGACCTGAACCTCAGCTCCTTGGATCGGGTCGAGTTGCTCGGCGCCCTCGAAGACCGCTATCAGGCCGATTTCAGCGAGACTGGCTTTGCCGCGCTGAAGACCGTCGCCGACTTGCATCGCATGATCCAAGGCGAGATCGCCCCCCGCGCGCAATTCCACTACCCACGCTGGGTGTTGCGCTGGCCGGTGACCTGGATTCGCCTGCTGGTGCACTATCTGCTGCTGCGTCCTGCCGTGTTCTTGCTGGGATGGCCGCACATTGAGGGCCGGGAAAGATTGCGCGGAGTTCGCGGGCCGGTGCTGGTAGTTTGCAATCACATCGGCGACGTCGATCCCGGCTTCGTGCTAACCGCGTTGCCCGCTGTCCTCCGTCACAAATTGGCTGTGGCCACGGGAGGCGAGGCTCTGGAAGTCCTGCGCACGCCGCACGCCGGCCGTAATCTGCTGGCCCGCGCCTACGATCGCGTGAAATGGATGCTGGGCGTTTCCCTGCTCAACTTGTTTCCTTTACCCCGCGAGGCTGGCTTCCGCGAGAGCTTTGCTTATGCAGGCGAATGCGTCGATCGCGGCTACAGCATCCTGGTATTTCCCGAAGGACATCACACCGTCGACGGTAAACTGTGCCCCTTCCGCGCCGGCGTCGGCCTACTGGCAAGCAATCTGGGTATCCCAATAATTCCCGTGCGCATTGACGGATTGTTCGAGGTCAAACAGGCTGGAAGGAGGTTTGCATGGCCGGGCGAAGTACGCGTCAAGATAGGCGCACCCATTCAACTCCCGCCAATAGCGGACCCTCAGGAGATTGGGCGTGAATTGCAGAAAATTGTCGAGAGCTTATGAGCGAATTAAGCGCCCGCCCTTGCAGCTTGTCCCTCTTGCGGCCCCATGGTCGTGATTTGCGTGGCTCGCACCTGCTCGGGTGAGAGTTTCCGCGTGCCGTCGCCCAGGTCGGCATCCTGCGGCAGCATGCCAACCGCACGATTCCGGCCAGCCTGCTTGGCGGCATAGAGAGCCTGGTCCGCGAGTTCAACCACCGCCTCATAGCCCACCGCGTCCGGTGCGGCACAAAACCACGGAAACGCGGCCCATCCGATGGAGCAAGTTCTTCGCACCGAGATGCCCGTATTCTTCAACTGAAAAGGCTCGTTCCCCACCATGTGAAGAATTCTCGACGCCAGGGTCGTGGCCTCGCCACGCTCGGTGTAGCGTGAGACCACCAGAAACTCTTCGCCGCCCCAGCGTACCAACACATCGGACATGCGAATGGCCGACTGGATTCGCCGAGTCATTTCGCTCAGCAACTCGTCTCCTGCCGCGTGTCCGTAAACATCATTGACCTCTTTAAAGAGATCCGCGTCGATGATGTAAAAGATCAGATCACGATTGCGCCCACCGGCTGAACTCTTGTCCATAAGATAGGAGCGAATCGCCTGCCGCGTGTCCCCTTCGATCGTGACTTGGAAAAACCGGCGGTTGCGGGTTCCCGTCAAGGGATCGGTGAGTGAGGCCTCGCGCAGTTCCTGATTCAACCGCTCAAGTTCTGCGCTGCGCTCGGCCACGGCCTGCTCCAGACGTTGGCGGTCCTTCTCCAGCGAATAGGTGCGAAAACGAAGAGTCCCATACAGAGCGAAAGCGAACAAGATTATTCCCAGCGAGCGCGCCCACCAGCTCTGCCACCACGCCGGCAATACCCGGAAGGAGAAGCTCGCTGGCAGGCTCTTAATCCCGGTGCCGGTTTCACAGGAAATCTCCAGAGTGTAATTTCCCGGGGCCAGCGATGCATAGCGAACTTCACGCGCGAGAGTGTCTGTGAATTCGCTTTCCAGGCCGGCCAGCCGGGACCGGCAGCCTAGCGCCGTCGGATTCCGATACGACAAGACAGAAAACTGTGCCCGCAGCGTGTTTTCCTTGTGCGTGGCCTCCGGATTGCCATCCCCCAGATGCTCTTGTCCTCCCAGTTGCGCGGAGGTAATCACCACATTGAAAGCTGCCGGCGGGAAGGCCTTCTCCGCATGGGGATCGAAACGTGCCAGGCCCCCGCTGGTGCCAAACAGAATCGTTCCGTCCTGCTCGGCGTAAAACCCGCCTTCGCTTTGATCGTCCCAGAGCAGGCCATCGTCGCGGTGATAACGCCGCGTGCAGCGACCCATCACGATCCGCGTCAATCCCTGGGCACCGCCGGCCCAAATCCTGCCTGCCCGGTCGCGGCCCAGCATGAAAACCTCATTCGTCTGTAGACCGTCTTCTTGGCTGATGTGCTGGACTTCGGCCTTCTGGTTCTTGAGCCGAAAGCGCGTCACCCCGGGCGCGTCCGCATAGCGGATCCAGACCTCGTTTCCGTCTACAGGCTCTACTTCGGTTATAAGATCGGACAGGAGTCCATCTTTTTGCGTGTAGCGTGACCACGCCTTACCGTCGTACCGTCCCAGGCCATTGTGTCCGCTGGTCCACACCACGCCTTCCGGGCTGGTTGCAAAACTGCTGATTCCATCCAGGATTTCGTGAGGAGCGCCTGCGTCGGTAAACACAAAAGGAGACGCGGCGCTGCGTAACACCTGCAAGAAGTGTGGGCCGGACGCCCAAAGTCGGCCGTCTGGTCCGGGACCGATCCCGGTGATATCCCGCCACGGCGTTGTTACTCTCTCTGGTTGCAAACTACGGGGATCGAATCGCGTGAAACCACCCGGATGACACAGCACCCATATCGAACCGTCGGCAGCCACTGCGAGTGTCCGGGCCATCGAGCCGTTCAGACCATCTTTCTGCTTCCACACACGAAAGCGATGTTGCTCCGCATCCCACATGGCAACACCGTCGTTGGTCCCGACCCACAGCCGCTGTTGGTGGTCACGCAGTTCCGCCCACACCACGTTGTCTGGCAATCCCTCCGCATCGGTCCAGCCGGACCAGCGTCCCTCACCTTGCCAGCGCTGGATTCCGTTGCCTCCCAAGCCCAGCCAGTAGGTTCCTTCGCGATCCTGTATGGCGGAAAACATCGCGTTGGCGGTCGTGCCCCTTCGCTTGTCGATTACATCCCAATGGTCGTCGTAATGCAGAAACAAGCCGGAAATGGTGGGAATCATGAGCCGTCCGTGCCCGTCGATCGCGGGTATACCCACATCGTTTGCCGGCGGCAGGTTGGGCGCGTCGGCCACGAACTGTTCCGCTCCAGGATCGAGCCGCAGCAAGTGCCGGGAAGTCCGCAACCAAAGCCGCTTTTTTCCGTCCTGCAGGAGCGCTACCACCGGCTCGTTGGGAATTTCCTTCTGTGCGGGCAGAAAGTGCGGGCGGAGGAGATAACCCAACCAGCCCACGCGATTGCCCAATGTGAACCAGACCTTGCCGTCATTTCCCCCGTACACCAGTCCGACTTCCTGCCCCGGAAAGACCTGCTGTTGGACCTTCACGGAAGTGGCTCCGGCGGCGGTGAATATCCATAGCCCGCTGTCACTGGCCACGTAGATGCCCTCAGGCTTCACCACGATGGGTTGGTAGGTGGCGAGCGAATGAACCGCGGGCGGCAGAGCCACCGGAACAAATCGCTCACCGCTCTGCACCGCCAGCCCATCCCGGCTAACCACCCAAATCCGGCCGTCGGCGGCTTCGGTGATTTCGTCAATGATGGCCCTTGGGATCCCCTGCTGGGAACCAAATTTCACGGCGCGCGTTCCGTCATAACGCAGCAGGCCGCTCATGCTTGCGATCCAGATAAACCCCTGGTGGTCTTGGAACAGGTATACCGGCGTGATCGTGCCCAGCCCGAGATCTTCTCCCACCTTTTCGAAAACATAGCGGGCGTGGTCGGGAAGAGACAGTGGTGGGGAAGGCAAATTCGAGGCGTGGAGGGCCGTCAGCAACAAGCTTGCTGCAACTGCCAGGCTCGGCAACCGTTTCTTGATCAGGTTCGTCAACTTGCTATGCCGCCATCGCCGGCCAATATGTAGGTCCACTCGTTTCTGCGGTTAGGGTTTTCAGGGGAGCGCTCTCAGCCCACTGCGAAATCCGGGCTTCGGGAGCCAGTTGGGGACGGCTCCTATGTGTAAATTCCAGTCTAGGGGGAGCAAACTGAAGGAAGTAGATGACGCTCAGACATGTACTGCCGGGTCGACAGCCAAAAGTCGGGCAGGCAGTACCAATTCGGTAAGGACGCTTCATCCATTAGAAAGCACGCAGCTTCCCAGATTGCCTCGCTCCCACCTATCCTTACCGGTACGTGGAAATGGTTGAAGTTCTTCCGAGTACCCTGTAACTTTTGAGCTATCGGTAAATCCCATACGCAGCCGCAGTAGTGTGGGCGGAGTTCAATTCCAACTCACTCAGGAGGAAGTATGAAGAAGCTGATTGCCAGATTGATGGCCATGTGTTTCCTGGCGGTTTCCCTTGCCGCGTTCGCCCAGACTGGCTCCGACGCGAGCAAAGACACCATGAAACCAGACACCACCAAGACAGACAGCGCCAAGAAAGGCACCAAGAGCACCAAGGTAAAGAACAGCAGCATGAAGAAGGACAGCACCAAGAAAGACAGCATGAAAAAAGACACGATGAAGAAAGACGACGCCACCCCGAAGCAATAATCGAGGCCGACCCTCAGATTAGCCTTTTTCGGGGTGGCCACGGCCATGTCCAAGCTGACCGGCTACCCCGACGCTTTTTATTCTGGTCCCTCCTGCTCCAGCTGGGCGGTTTGCGATTCTTTCTGCCCGGCGATCTGACTCTCACTCAGATACTTCTTCAGGCAGCGCACGCAGGGCGCGTAACCTTCACGCAAAGCTTCGCCGGCGGTCATCGTCTGAAGTTTGTCCTTGTCGTGGATGAACCGGCAGCCCGACACATGAAATACTTTGCCATCGCTGACTGCGACGACCACGAGGTCTAAAGGAATGTGCATTCCTGATCGAGCCATGTCCGATCGCAAGCCAGGCGCGGTGGTGAGCTGCGAAGAGTTTCCCACCTCGAAGCTGAGCAGCATCAGGGCCGCGAACCCCAGGGCCAGCATCCATCCGAAGGTTTTGCCCCGGCGCCGTGGCATACCTTCTTCCAATCTGCGGTGCAGACGCTGACTGAATCCCAGCGGCACTTCCAGCATCCGCTCATCGCCGTAGAGTTCAATCACATTTCTCGCGCCATCCAACACCGCCGTGCAGTGTTTGCATCCCCGGAGGTGATCCTCCATGGCTGCGCGCATCCCCGGATCGAGCTCGCCATCGAGGAAATTCGATACCTCGCGCCACACCTCTGCGCACTGCATTACCATGGCTTGCTCCCCTTCGCGAAAGACAGCGCCTTACTCCAACTCCCGCCCAGCCCCGGCGCCAGCAGATCGCGCAGCATCAATCTCGCCCTCAGCAACCGCGTTTTTACCGACGGCACAGAGATGCCCAGAGCTTTGGCAGTATCCTCGATGCTCAGTTGCTGCATATCGCGCAGTATGAAAACTTCTCGATACTTCTGCCCCAGCGAACTCAACGCATCGGCGAGTTTTTGCCGGACCTCGGCCCGCTCCAGAGTTTCCGAAGGAATCTCCCTCCAGTCGGCAAAATCGCGCGGCGCGTAGTGACCCTCCTCGTCTTGTTGATCCACCATCGGCTCCATGACCACCGCCTGTTGTTTCCGCCGACGCATACGCGCCTCGTTGACCGCAATCTGAATCAGCCACGTACTGAAGCGCGCTTCGGCTCGAAATTGCCCGATGTGCTTGAAGGCTTTGAGCACCGCCTCCTGCGCCGCGTCTTCGGCATCGGCTTCATTCCGCAGAATGGCCATCGCCGCCGCAAACACCCGCCGTTCATAGGGTCGAATAAGTTCATAAAACAGCTCGTGCTCGCCCTCCCGGATTCGCCGGATCAAGGCCTCTTCATTGAGGGTTTCGCCTAGTTTTTCCAGCGAAGCTGTCGTTTCCGGCATTCCTGTCACCGCAACAGAAGTTCACCGCATTCACCGCACTTGCCTACTCCACCGGGTATTCCGGATCTCTCTTCCATCCCGTGAGCATGGAAACGAAGTTGTTCCAGCCGTGCAGCACCACCATCACCAGATGACCGAATACAAAAGCCAGAATCGCCCACATAATCGCGAAGTGCCAAACCCGTGCCCAGTGAAATCCCCCCATCATCCAAGCCAGCCAGGAAAACTGCACCGGCTTCCACACCGCCAGACCGGTCACAACCGACAGCACACTCAGCCCGATCACCGTGGTGTAGGCGTGCTTCTGCAGCGGGTTGTACGCCTCTTTGACGGGCGGCTTGGGTCCGAAAAAGAAGTAGTGCCGCACCATCGGCCACACTCCGGGCAGATCCCGGCGCACGAACAGAACCTGCTTATAGTTGCCGCTGAACACTTGATATCCCACATACAGCAGCCCGGTGCCGATGTAGATCCACATAAACGTCAAGTGCCATTGCAGCGCGCCACCCAGCCAGCCGCCCAGGGCAAACGCTTTGGGCCAATTCAGCAAATCCTTCTGCGGAATCTTTGCTCCAAAGCTGGGGAACGCCCGGAAGATTTGCAGCCCGCTGCCCACCATTACGAACAGCGCCACCGCATTCAGCCAGTGACAAAGTCGCACGATAAACGGGTGCTCGTAGACGGCTTCGGTGACTTCGCCCGTCTTCACATCTTCAACTGCAATGGCTCGTGTCGCCATGTCCTCCGCCCTACAACCCGTAGAAGCTCGAATATCCCTGGTCTTCCCAGTACCCCACCCGCTCCAACACATTTGTGACTTTGAGATCAGTCAAATACTTGGCCTGTTTGTATCCAATTTTCGTGGGCAGCGTCAGACGCAACGGCGCGCCATGCTTCCGCGTCAGCGACCGGCCGTACATCTCGTAGCAAAGCAGCGACTGCGGATGCAGCGCCGTCGCCATGTCGAGTGACTCGTAGTAGTCATCCGCGCACTCCACGTAAACGAAGCGCGCCGTCGTGTCGGCGCCAATCATTCTCAGGAAGTCTGAAAGGCGTGCCCCGGCGAAGCGGCCGATCACGTCCCACCCCTCCACACAAACGTGCTTGGTGTTCTGCGTGATCTTGGGAAGTTGGCTGATCTGGGCCAGCGTGTACTCGCCCGGCTTCTGTACCGCCCCGCTCACCGTAAGCGTCCAGCGATCAAAGTCCACCTGGGGATCGTCCACGTCATAATCGTTGATGGGAAATTTATCGAACGGCGTGAGTTCCGTGTCCGCGAACGTCGGCGCCAGACGCCCGCCACGAAACAGTCTCGCCGACGCCCAATCACTGAACCCAAGTCCAGTCTCCAGCAACCGGGTTTGCAGCTTGGGAATGGCGAAGGCGCCCAGCGCAACCAACGGAGTCAGCTTCAGCAACTCGCGCCGGTTCATGGCCCGGAATTTGCGGCTATCAGTATGTAGACTCATCAGATACACATCTTCCAAAAACCCTGTGGCGGGAATAGGATTCACCAACGGCCATCAGGTTACATCAAGCCCTGTTTCCGTCGCCCAGGCAGCCGGGCATTGCCAAATCGGATTCCCCCACCTTTGTGCCATAGACACTAGCACCTCGGTTTCGAGACCATATTACCTGTAGTTGCTCGGCTCAGTTACGTTTGATGCTTGACACGGCTTGGAATGCTCGATCTTCCCCTCTGTTCGTCCTCCCCAGGACGGCATTCCTGAAGAAGAGATGTGGCCGGCAGTGAATTCAGTGAAGAGACTAAACAAGTACGCGTTGAGTGGAAAACTCTTCCGCTCCGAGCAGGGGCAGGGACTGGCCGAATATGCCGCCATGCTTGGGCTGTTGTTATCGCTCCTTTTCATCGCCAGGATGATAGGCTACAACGCCAAACAGGTATTTCAGTGGGTCCTTTACGCCCTCCAGCAAGGTTAGCCTGAAACCTCATCCTCCCGTCTAGCCAGTCTGTTGTGGGGGCTGGCGCCCGTTCGTGCTTTTTGTCCACTTTAACCCTACCCCGCTCGGACCGCTCAGGTTGCCGGCGCGCCAGGTACTTCGGGGCTTCTGCGATTTTCCAAAGGGTGTTCTTGTACGATATATCGCGGAGCGATTTTTGTTAGCGTTCAGTTGGGCGGCTATCACCTCCGGTGCGACCTTGGAATCTTGATGACTTCACCAATCACGGAGAGGCTCCGGAACGCGGTTTCGCTGACTCATTGGAATGAGGCCGCGGCTCTGCTGCAGACTCGCGATGCGGTCCAGGCGGCCGAGGCGTTGGGTGAGCTTCCTTTCGAACAGCAACAGTCCCTATTCCGTAACTTGCCCGTGGATCTTGCCGCCTCCGTCGTCGCTCAATTTCCCTACTATCACCAGTACGTCCTGCTGCACTCGCTGCCGCTGGGAGAAATGCGGGCTTTGGTGGACAAAATCAAGCCCCACGACCGAGTGCGCTTCTTGGATGAACTTCCGGAAGAGGCTTGGCAGCGGCTGATGGACGAGCTTTCGAGTGCAGCGACAGAGACCTCGGACCATGCCACAGAAACCGTGCAGGCACTGGAGGAGCAAATCCCCCAGCCGCAGCAACCAATTATCGAGGCTTGTCAGATCGAAAAGAATTTTCAGCAACCGGATGGAAGAGAGATTCAGATCATCGCGCCCATGGATCTATCGGTCGAGTCCGATAGCATTTTCGCCCTGCTTGGACCTTCAGGGTCTGGAAAATCCACCTTGCTGAGAATTTTGTCGGGGTTGACAGCGCCTTCCAGTGGCACCGTACTCCTGCATGGCCAACCCCTGGACTCCTGCGCTCCAAACATTGGCATTGTCTTCCAGAGTTTTGCGTTGTTTCCCTGGTTGACCGTGCTGGAGAACGTTGAGGTTCCGCTGGTAGCACGAGGGCTTGAGCACCCGGCCCGGCATGCTCAGGCATTAGAAGCGCTGGCCATGGTGGGACTCAAAGGTTTTGAAAACGCTTACCCCAAAGAACTCTCTGGGGGCATGAAACAGCGCGTCGGATTTGCGCGTGCCCTGGCAGTCAAACCCGAAGTGCTATTCATGGACGAGCCCTTCTCCGCGTTGGATGTGCTTACGGCTGAAAACCTTCGCGGCGAGTTGATGGAATTGTGGATCAAAGACGAGATCCCCACCAGAAGCGTCTTCCTGGTCACGCACAATATTGAAGAAGCGGTTCTGCTGGCGGATCGAATCGTTGTATTGGGAACCCACCCCGCAAAGATTCGCGCTGATTTCCGCATTTCACTGCCTCAACCGCGGGATCGGAAATCCGCTGAATTTCTCGTATACGTGGATTACATCTACAAAGTAATGACCCAACCCGAATTGGAGTGCAGCCCTGTCACCGAGTTGCCCACTTTGCGCAAGCCTCCATTCCAGGTGTTGCCCCATGCTACGGCCGGCGGAATGGCCGGACTGTTAGAGTTTTTGAACGACCGCGGGGGTGAGGAAGATATGTACCACCTCGCCGAAGAGTTGCTCATGGAGGTTGACGATCTCTTTCCCATCGTGGACGCGGCGGTCATGCTGCGATTCGCAGATTCGACACGAGGCGACGTGCAGATTACTCCGGCGGGAAAGGAATTTGCGGAAGCAGATATCACCACGCGAAAGCAACTCTTTCGCGCAGCCATCCTGAGTCACGTCACGCTCATTCAACAGATTCGCAATGCCCTTGAGCGGAAGTCGAACCGCGAGGTGCCCTTGGAATTTTTCCGGGACGTTCTGGACGAGCACCTTTCCCATGACGACGTTCAGCGCCAGATCGATACCGCCTTGAATTGGGGACGCTATGCTGAGATTTTCACCTACGATTCGGAAACTGACCGATTGTTGCTGACCGGCGTCTCAGTCGCCACTAATTCCAACCAGCCTGTCCCGCTCCATTGATGCCGATGCGGCAATCAATTCACGACGCCTCTCCCCGGCCGGCAGGATGGGGTATTGTGCCGGCGGGCGTTACTTCGCTGGCTAGAGAATTGCCGATCATGCTGGGTGCGATCGGCCTGTTTTATAGCGTCCTGGCGTTTGCCCATTATTGGTCCGGCCCGGTCAACTCTCAGGCGGAAATCAGCCTTCACCTGGCCGCATTGCCGAAATATGCCTTGTTCTCGGTCTTGCGGATTGCCATAGCCTACATATTCAGTTTCGTCTTTACGCTGGTCTACGGATACGTCGCTGCCTACAACCGTAAGGCCGAGCGCTTCATGATTCCGCTGCTCGACACCTTGCAGTCGATCCCTGTCCTCAGTTTCCTTCCGGGCGTGATGATCTCGATGGCGGCTCTTTTTCCTGGCAGACAGCTAGGCGTAGAGCTTGGATCGGTCCTGTTGATTTTTACCGGCCAGGTGTGGAACATGACTTTCAGTTTCTATTCGTCGCTGAAAAGTATCCCCACCGAAATGCGCGAAGCCGCACAAGCATACCGTTTGAGCTGGTGGCAGCGCTTTTGGCAGCTCGAGTTGCCGCAGGCGGCGTTTGGGCTCATTTGGAATTCCATGATGTCGGTAGCTGGCGGCTGGTTTTTCTTGATGGCCTGCGAGATGTTTGTTCTAGGGGATCGGGACTTTCGTTTGCCCGGTCTTGGATCCTACCTCCAGACTGCCGCCAACGCGGGCGACACGCGAGCCATCTTCTGGGGTTTGATGACCATGATCGGCGTCATTATTCTTATCGACCAGTTGCTTTGGCGCCCAGTCATCGCCTGGGCCGAAAAATTCAAGGTCGAACAGGTGGGTGCGGCCCAGGTACCTCATTCGCCTATTCTGGATCTGCTGCGCCGTTCAAAAATTCTTCCATTCGTGACCCGCTCCTTGGTTCTGCCGATTCGCGAAAGGTTGGATCTGCACTTCGCGCAAGACAAAAATCGCGAGGCCCACTCACAAATCAAGGTTACAAGTGGCGCACGCCGCTGGACTCTACGCACGCTGGCGGCTGTAGGACTGGCTGGAATCGGGTATGCAGTGGTAAAGGTATTCTCAATCCTGGCCATGATGTCGTCAGCGGAGTGGCTCCATGTCTTTCGGGGAGCAGGAGCCACATTTTTGAGGGTGGAAGCAGTTTTGCTACTGGCAGCTCTGTGGACGGTTCCCGTCGGAGTAGCCATCGGGTTACGGCCTAAGTTGTCCGCTATCGCGCAGCCGATTGTACAGATTGCCGCATCGGTACCGGCGACCGCGTTGTTCCCGATCATCCTTCTGGTGCTGATTCGCGCCGGAGGTGGTCTCGGTATCGGCTCGATCGTGCTGCTGCTCCTGGGCACGCAGTGGTACATCTTGTTCAATGTGGTTGCCGGCGCAACCGCCATACCTTCGGATTTGAAAGAAGTCTGCGGTGCCTATCATTTGAGCCTGGTCGAGCGCTGGCGAAGACTCTTCCTCCCTGCAATATTTCCCTACTTGATCACTGGTTTCGTCACAGCCTCGGGTGGGGCATGGAATGCCAGCATCGTGGCTGAATACTTTCACTTTCGCGGCCAAACCTTCTCGACGACTGGACTGGGCGCGATCATCAGTTACGCGACCGACAGCGGTAATTTTCGTCTGCTCCTGGCCGCGACCGTGGTAATGGCCGTTATGGTGGTTACCATTAACCGCCTCCTCTGGCGCCCCCTTTATGCCCTCGCCGCAACCCGCTTCAAACTGGAAGGTTAGCACGCGTCACTGCACCATGTGACGGCCCTCACAGCCTGCGCTCTCAAAGCTGGCTAGGCTGATAAGAGGGGAGACGAATATGGAAACCAAGTACACCTACCATGCAAGTGCACAGTGGCATCAGCTTGATCGCGGTTTCGTCGAGTTGGAGCATGGCGCACCCCGCCTCGTCAATTTTTCTGCCCCGCCCGAGTTCGGGGGCGAGCCTGGTTTCTGGACGCCGGAACATTTTCTGCTGGCTGCCGTATCCAGCTGTTTTGTGGCGACATTCCGGGCCGTAGCCACCGCGTCGAAGTTGGACTTTCAGGGGATTGAAGTCGCCGTCGACGGCGTGATCGAAAAAGAGAGCGGCGGTTTTCGCTTCACTAAGGTCAGCTTGAAACCGGTGGTCATCGTTTATGCAGAGGCAGAGCGCGAACGCGCCCAGCGTCTGCTGGAAAAGACAGAAAAGCTGTGTCTGGTGACCCGCTCGCTTAGCTCCACCGTCGAGGTTGAGCCAAAGGTCTTCGCAGAGCAGCCCATTGCGGTCTAAGGAACTCGCGGTCGCTTGACGTGCCTCCACCAATGGCTGGTAGTCAGAACTACGAGTGATAACATGACCTCATGCCCAAATCACTGATGCAGACAGTCGTCGGCCAACTCCAGAAGGAACGCATGCGTCTTGAGGGTGAGTTGCGCCGCGTAACCGCTGGCCTGACTGCCTTTGGGAAGGTCTACATGCAAGGGGGCAAGTCGAAGCCCACCGCGACCCGTAAGAAGCGAACTATATCGGCTGCCGGGCGTAAAAGAATAGCCGCCGCGCAGAGGGCCCGATGGGCAAAGGTCAGGGCGCGTAAGAAATGAGGTAGGCCGCGCCTTCGAGATCACTACTCGGTACGGATGGAAAATATGTCGGATTCCATCGGCGCATCAGCGGCGCGCCCCACCCTTAAGGCCGTTCAACTCGGCATCGTTGCCGGATTTTTCACCTGCCTGGCGTACCCGCTCCTGGTCTTTGTACCGCTTCCAAAACTAGCAACCACGACGCTCGCAGCTTGTTTCGGTCCCGCTCTAGCCGTGGCGAGCTTCGGCCTGCGGCGACTGCTCGACTGGGAGACGCCGCGGGTCTCCAGCGCCTTGGGGGCACTACTCAATGCGTTGGCTGGCGCGCTGTTTTCCGCCATGGCGTTGGTGCAAATGGCGGTCGGGCATTCCGTCGGCGGTGAGAAGGTGTCGGCCCAGGTGAGAGCAATATGGCTCGGCCTGGATGTGGCCTGGGATGCTTACATTGGTTTGGGAACCCTCTGTTTCGCACTCGCCATGTTGCGACATCCCCGCTTCGGTAAAGTGTTTTCGTTTTCCGGGCTGGCTATTGCCGCCGGTCTGCTGGTACTGAATTTCTACACATTTCCCGCACCACCTGCGAGTGCGGGCCTGGTGGATCTTGGCCCTGCCATAGGTGCTTGGTATTTGGTGGTCACCATCCAGATGTGGCGTTCTCTTCATTGGGCACGGACCTCAAATCTCTCTGCGACGTAATGCCCCTGGGCCGCCGCCCGGCGCACGTCTGCCGAGCTTTTCAGCAACCTGCACCAGTACTCCGGGGATGCGCCACTTTCCGCTGAGTGACACTGTCCATTGATCAAAGAGAGGCCGCGAAGTCGCGAGTACCCCTTGCGTCGCTGGACTTCCGTTACGTTTAACACCGGTTAAAAACTGCTAATGTGCCGTCATGTCTGCCACAGTCGCCGACGCACCGGTTTTGCCCGCGTACCCGCAAGAACGTCGCTGGCCGCGCTACAAAATCGATGTCCCCGTCCGCGCCGTCGTCCACAAGCCCGACAAAACCCTGATCCGGGATGGGCGCGGCACGGAAATGAGTGAAGGCGGCATGTGTCTAGTGGCGGGTGTTGAACTCGGACTCGGCGATGAGATCGAAGTGGAATTCACTCCTCCGTATTCAGGCGATCCCATTCGCGTGCGTAGTGAAGTACGCAATCGCGATGGATATCGCTACGGGGTCGAGTTCGTTGCCGACGACAAGGAAGAACGCAGCGATGTTGCCCGCTTGCGCCAAATGCTGAAAACCTTCGCAGAGGCAAAGTTGTCTTGAAGCTTTCCCAGCCCACCCAGTTAAGACCTATCTGGACTCGACCAGCGATGACACAGCGCTACGTGGCCCATTACCAAACCTTGCACACATTAGCTGAAGATTTCACCATCGGCTGACCCGACTTGCAGGAGAACGCCTGCGCGAACTCAGGCATGTTCACCACCACTCCGTTAATACGATAACGGGCGGGGGAATGCGGATCGGTCATAGCGCGCACCCGCATGTCCTCAGGGCGTTCGTTAGCACAATCCCACTGTGCGAATCCGATGAAGAAACGTTGCTCCGGAGTGAGGCCGTCAATGGGCTGAAGGTTCTTGTTCTTCGTGGCGTCTTGCCAGGCCATATACGCGAGAATCTCGCCACCCAGATCGGCTACGTTTTCGCCCAGCGTCAGCTTGCCGTTGACGTGAACATCTTCCACCGAAACATATCCTGAATACTGATCGTCCACGCACTGGGTGCGCGCGTCGAACTTCTCGCGGTCGGCTTTGGTCCACCAATCCTTCAGATTCCCCTTGGCGTCAAACTGGCTCCCTTCATCGTCGAAGCCGTGGGTAAGTTCGTGGCCAATCGTGCCGCCGGTGTCGCCATAGTTGGGGGCGCCATCCATTTTCGGGTCATAGAGTGGCGGCTGTAGCACGCCGGCGGGGAAGTTGATGTCGTTCATCTGCGGATTGAAGTAAGCGTCAACCGTGGGAGCGGTAATGTCCCATTCGCCGTGGTCGACGGGTTTGCCGACTTTGTTGATGTCGCGGCGGCCCTCAAACTGATGTGCGCGCTCCACGTTGCCCGCAAAATCATCGCGCACGATCTTCACGGAACTGTAGTCGCGCCACTTGTCGGGATAACCGATTTTGTTGCGGATGCCCGCCAGCTTGATCAGCGCCTGCTGCTTGGTTTCCGGGCTCATCCAGTCGAGCGCGCGGATGCGCTGCCCCATGGCATCTTCGATGCCCCGCACCATGTCGAGCGTGCTCTGTTTAAGTTCGGGGGAAAAGACCTCGGCCACATAAACCTGGCCCAGCGCTTCTCCCAGGCCATAATTGACGTACTGCACACAGCGTTTCCAGCGAGGTTGCTGCTCTTTCGCTCCGCGAAGATACTTGCGGTAGAACTCGAAATTTTCACCCACGAATTTTGACGAGAGATATGGGGAGGAGGTGTCGGCCACGTGGAAGCGCAAATAGGTTTTCCAACTGTCGATCGGCTCAGAAGCAAGCAGTGCGTTGAACTCCTTGATAAACTCGGGAGCGTCCACATTGAGAATGGGAAACTCCGGGTATTGAGCCTCGCGGTAGTAGGCAACCCAGTCAAAGTTCGGTGCAAGCTGACTGAGATCGGCGACTTTCATTTTGTGGACCAACTTGTGCGGGTCGCGGCGTTCCACGCGAGTGAGTGAAGCCTTGGCCATGGCAGTTTCCAGGCGCATAACTGTCTCGGTGTTCCCCGCGGCAGCCGCCGGGCTGTCGCCGATCAACTCGAACACCCTTTGCAGGTGCTGAACGTAGTGTTCGCGCGTTTCTCTTGTCTTGGCGTCGTCTTTGGTGTAGTAGTCGCGATCGGGCATGCCGAGGCCGCCCTGATCCACATCGGCGATCACCTGCTCCGAGTCGTCCGGATCTTGCGTCGAGCCTGCCGAAAAGAGCATGGAACTAGTGTAGGAATACCGGAAATAGGTTACTTGCAGACGAGCCACCAGCGGTGCGAGTCCTTTCGTCGACTTAACCTGCGCGATGGCGTCGAGTTCCGGCTGAATCGCCGAGATGCCTCGCCTTTCCAACGCGCCTTCGTCCATGCAGGCAGCGTAGAAATCGCCGATCTCCTGGGTCACGGCACTGCGTTGCTCATTGGGCTGGGCCGCCTGTTCCAGCATGCCGCGTAAAAAGGTCAGGTTGTCCTGATAGAGCTTGCCGTAGACCGACCACGAGGTCTGGTCGGGCGGGATCGGGTTTTTCTTCTGCCAACCGCCGCAGGAATAATGGTAGAGATCGACGCAAGGGTCCAGCGACTTGTCCATCGAAGACAAGTCAAGACTGGGGCTGTAGGGCAAGGCCGGCTCAGAAGACTGCTGCGCCGAAGGCATTTGAGCAGTCGCCACCGAGACAGCTACCAGCAGAAGCAACAACAGGCACACCGAGTGTTTAAGCATACTCACCTTGGACTGGAGTCGCACCAGAAGAAGTCACGGGCAGTCCACTACATCAGACCGCACGCATCACAAGTGGCAGGGCGAAGCAGTCTGCCGCTACTCTTCTTCGCAAGATTCTCTGCCAACAAGAAAATATACAGGGAATTTCTTTATTTTGCGTGTCGAAAATGCGGACACCATAGCCATCTCCTAGTCATTCCGCGAGTGAGGTGTCGCTATGAAGCCACTTGCCGAGGCCGAGAGAGTATTATGCGGATAACCAATGAAGTTGAAAAGAATGGAGTAGAGCAATGTCCGAGTCCATCGACTGGCCGCCGCCGCATCCGGGGCAGCCCCGCCGTCGCCGCCACATCCTTCTCATTGTCGCCGTCGTTGCCGCCATCTTCTTCGGCGGCCGGGCCGCATTGTCCTATTACGTGGACGTGCTCTGGTTCGGGTCGCTCGGTTATGGGGAGGTGTTTTGGAAAACCCTAACTCTTCAGTGGGGGATCTTCTCGGCCTTTGCCGCCGCCACATTTCTCATTCTATTCGGAACGTTCCTGGCTCTGAAGCGGGCACACCTCTCCGATTTGCCGGAGGGTAACACGATTTTCATCGGGCGGCAGCCAGTGAAGCTGCCAGTCGAGCCGGTTCTGCGACTCATTGCGCTGGGCGCTTCGCTCGCCATTGCCGCTGCAACCGGCGGCGCCATGGTAGAGGAGTGGCCAACGCTCGCACTCTTTTGGTACGCACCGCGCACGACTGGTAGCGTCGCAGACCCGATTTTTGGCAAGCCGCTGAACTTCTTTCTCTTCACCCTGCCCGCGTGGCAGCTCATTCTCGGCTGGCTGCTTACGCTGGCCGTGATGACCAGTGCTCTCGCGGTTTTCTTCATCCTCATCACCGGCGGAGCGCGCGTGCTCGCCGGGCGCCTCAGCCGCCACGTCACTCTACCTTGGCGCGGGCTATCCATCACCTTTGCGTTCCTGCTGCTGGTTCTCGCGATGCGTGTGTATATCAGTCGGTTCGAGCAATTGCTCGACGATCATACGATTTTCGGCGGTGTCACCTATACGGACGCGCACGTCACGCTCACCGGCATGCTCGTGGTCTGCGCGGCTCTCGTTCTTGGCGCGGTGATCGCGATGGTCAACGCCGTACGGATGCCACGCGGGCGATGGCTGGTCGCAGCGATCTTCCCGGCCGTGGTCTGTTATATCGGCGTTCAAGCGGTCGGCTGGTACGTTAGCAGCTTTATCGTCAAGCCGAACGAACTGGTTCGCGAGAAGCCCTACATTGTTTACAACACCGGCCTGACCCGGCAGGCCTACGGATTGAACCGGGTCTTGCAGCGCGAGTTTCCCGCGGAGACGACGGTTGCAGCGGCTGACCCGGCGAACAATCAGGCTACGCTGCAAAACATCCGGCTATGGGACTGGCACGCACTCCAGGACACACTGCGTCAGATTCAGGAAATCCGCACTTACTACGACTTTCCCGACATCGACATTGATCGCTATGATATCGACGGCGCGACTCGCGAGGTGATGCTGGCCGCGCGCGAGTTGAACGTCGATAAGCTGCCGGAGAGCAGCCGCAATTGGATTAACGAGAAGCTGATCTACACTCATGGCTATGGCATCACCATGAACCCGGTCAATGGGTTCACGGCGGAAGGATTGCCTACTCTGATGCTGAGCAACATGCCGGTGCAGAGCACAGTGCCTAGCCTAAGCGTGTCACGCCCAGAGATCTATTTCGGCGAACTGACCAATACTGACGTTTACGTGAAGACGCGGCAGAAAGAATTCAACTACCCACAGGGCGAAAGCAACAATCTCACGTCCTACGAAGGCGATGGCGGTATCCTTCTCGGCGGCTTCCTGCGCCGCCTGATCCTCGCGCTCGACCAAAGCGACCTCGCGAAGCTGCCGTTCAGCGATGACGTGAATAAGAATAGCCGGCTATTGATGCGGCGCAACATACGGGACCGGGTGTCGGAACTGGCGCCGTTCCTCACCTACGATCCGGATGCCTACATCGTGCTCGCCGACGACGGCCGGCTGTCGTGGATCATGGATGCCTACACGGTTTCAGACAGCTATCCGTACTCGAGCCACTATCGTCTCGACAACAATCTCATTAACTACATGCGCAACAGCGTGAAGGTGGTCATCGACGCCTATGACGGAACGACGACGTTTTACGTGTTCGATACGGAAGATCCGATCATCGCAGCCTACCGGCGCATCTTTCCGAGCCTGTTCAAAGACGCGGCAATGATGCCATCCGGGCTGCGCAAACACGTGCGCTACCCCGAGTTGTTGCTCAAACTACAAGCGGAAGTTTACGGCTTGTATCACATGACGGATCCGGAAGCGTTCTACAACCGCGAAGATCTGTGGACGGTCGCTACCGAAGTCGGCATGAGCGAGGGAGGGGAGCAAACGACACAGGCGATGCAGCCGAATTTCGTGCTGATGAAACTGCCGGGCGAAAGCGGCGAGGAGTTCGTGGAGATTCTGCCCTTCACGCCAGCCAACCGGAATAATCTGATTGGGTGGATTGCCGGACGGAGCGACGGCGCGCACTACGGTACGTCGGTGGTCTACAACTTTCCCAAAACGAAGCTGGTCGACGGACCGCTGCAAATCGAGGCGCGAATCGATCAAAACGCCCAACTCTCCGGACAATTGACGCTGTGGAATCAGCAAGGCTCGCATGTGCGGCGCGGGGCCTTACTGGTGATTCCGTCCGGGCGCGCGCTGTTGTATGCGGAGCCCATTTATCTGCAGGCCGAGCGGAGTCCGATGCCGGAGTTGCGTCTAGTCGTGCTCGCACTGCAAGATCGGCTTGCGTACGGACCAACCTTCGAATCGGCAATGGCGTCGCTTTTTGGCGGAACGGTCTCGTCCCTGACGGCCGCATCCACGACAGCCACAGCAACGGCCGCCGCGGCAGGCCCGGCAGAGTCCGAGCGCAGCGCATCCGCATCCGCCGGGTCGGCCCAGTCCGCAGCGGATCTCAACGCGCTCATCGCGGAAGCTGCTAAAGACCTTGCCGACTACCAGCGCCTGACGGCGGAAGGCAAACTCGGCGAGGCAGGACAGAAGCTTGAAGAGTTGAAGCGCACACTCGACAAGCTAAACGCGCGCCAAAGATAATCTCGCTTCGGTGGCAGCGGGCGCTCTCGTTGGCCATCTAGGCGCTCTCAGTTCGGGATTGATCGACCATATTATGAAGAGCATCGGTTTAAAATAGTACGCAGCAGAAAAGAATCACCCTTGTGACTCAGGACACCATTACTATCGGACCGGGTTCGCGCTTTCGGAACGCCATGATACTGGCAATCCTCGCGGACGCACTCCAAATTGCCGTTTTTCCTTTCTTTGTTGAAGGCGCTATGTCGCCCGCGGATGACATACTCGATTTCGGTATTGGAGCTCTGATGGTTCACCTCCTAGGCTGGCACTGGGAATTTCTGCCATCGCTTCTCGCCAAATTGATGCCCGGCGTCGATCTCGTTCCCTTCTGGACGATGGCGGTTGCAAATGTTTATCGCAAATCAAAGCGGATCGCGGTACAGGCAGAAGAGAGTCGCGAGCAGCATCCGGCGCTAAGAGACCCACAACATCCGTGAGCGGAATGAGAAGCCTATACGTTCGATTGGCCGACTCTCTGTCAGTCGCGCATCATTCGTACTTAATTCTTGCTTGGTCTTGTCCAAAATGATGTGCTCCTCTGAGACAAAGTAGGCAGCTTTGTTGTGATCGATGAAGTTCGATTCGTCCTCGCTAGAGACCGCCCATTCAGGCGATTGAAGAGCCGCCAGCAGCGCCTCCACGTCGTCAAACCAGAGTTCCGCCATGCCGTCGTAATCAGCTTTGTGTTTGTCGCCGGGCACGGTCAGGCGGTGGCTCTGTACCAACTTGCGGAGTTGAGGAATCCGAGCACCGATAGGTCCATGAATGTTTTTCCAGTAGCGGAAGAATTCGTCATCCGACAGGCCCGCCTTCTTGGTAAAGCAATACGCAAGTTTGATCATAAGGACTTACCCGGCTCCAACGATGCCCCTAACTCCTGAACCACTTTCGCTCAGGGCGGGCCATTCTCTCTCACATCCATTTTTTAGTGCTGATCGAACAGTTCGGTCCGATCGATGCGTTCGCCTTTGAACACGACCAGCGAGATTCGTTCGGTTGCAGTTATGTCGTCGAGAGGATTTCCGTCGACTACGAGAAGGTCGGCGTCGTTGCCGGGGCGAACCGAGCCGATTCGGGTGTCGGCCCTTAGTAACCGGGCGGCGTTCCAGGTTGCGGCCTGCAAGGCAACCGCCTGCGGGATACCAGCCCGCACCCAGAGTTGCATTTCATGTTGTACGGTGGGGCCGTGGATTACGAGATAATTTCCAGCGTCACTGCCCGTGACCAGTGAGACTCCATGCTGGTGAGCGCGCTTTAAGTCATCGATAGCGACGGCCATGTCGATGGGATACTGCGCCAGCGAGGTGCGAAGTGCCTCGGTCTCGGCAGAGCCCATAGCTTCCTCCGTGCCACGTAAGAGTTCCGGCGGACCGACTTGTTGCACGAGAGATCGCTTGAGCAAGTCCGTCTTGCCCGCCGCGAAATCTTTGAAAGCTTCTCCGACACTGAGGGTCGGATCGTAGAAAATTCCCTGCCGAGCCATCTGGTCGAACAGAGCGTCTGGAATTTTTTCGCGAAAAGACCCGTGCTCGATGGAGTTGGCTTGCGCTTGTACAGCGTCGGCCACGTCGCGGACATCGCCGGTATGAACCGACAGGGGTAAGGAATCTGCGTGAGCCTCCTGGGCGATAGCATCAAATAATCCGGTATCGAGACGGTTGTAGACGCGGCCTCCCGCGCCGGCTTCAAGAATCGCTTTGATGCAATCCACTCCTCGCTTCTTCAATTCGTCGACTTGTTGCCGAGCCTCGTCCGCCGAGGTGGGGATGCGAGTGAATTGTCGTTCCAGATTCGAACGGACTGTGGCCGGAAGGTCTTTGAAATATTCCGTCCCATGTCCGCCGGCAGCGGTAAACAGCGGGCCACAGGTGGATAAGTCCGAGCCCAGCATTTCGCCGCTGCTTACGATGGAACGCACTTTGAGAATGGTATCCAGACCATCTCCGACGCTTCTTACAGTAGTGACACCGCTGTACAGGTATGCGGCCAGACTGCGCAGCATGCTTTTGTCGGTGGCATACTTGCTCATGTCAGGATAGAAACCGCCCGGGGCGCCGAGATGCATGTGAACGTCGATCAGGCCGGGAAGAATTGTTTTGCCGGCAGCTTCCACGGTTTCGGCATTTAAGGCTTTGGGATCGGGTCCGTCGCCCTCGTAGACTTCGGCGATCTTTCCGCCACGAACCAAAACCGAGCCGCTCTCGATCACCTTGCCGTCGCCAACGAATATGCGCGCTCCGCGGATGAGAAAGGTATCGCTCCGGGCCAGTTGCCGGTTCAGAACTTTCGTTTTCGCAATGCCAGTGCGAGCGTGCACTTGCCAAAGACCCAGCAACAAGAATGGAGTCAACACAGCGGCCAGCCACAGTTTGGCGGAGGCGCGAATCTTCTCTTCCTTCTCCCAGCGAAACAGCTTGTAGGAAATGAAAAGTCCAACGAATGCAGTCAAGAGAAGAGCCATTGCGGGCTGTAGGTTCGCCGCAAGCCCTTCGTGCCGCAGAAGCATCCCTTGTATGCCAGTCACCATGTAGGTTGCGGGCACAAACTGGGTCACCACCAGAAGCCAAGGCGGGAACATGGAGAGCGGAAAGGTCGCACCGCTCAAGAACAGCATGGGGAGATAGATCAACTGGACCAGAAGCTGGCTTTCCTGCATGGAATTGACGACGGAAGCCAGGATTAAACCGATGGCACGAAATCCAACGATGGCTATGGTGATGAAAATCAGAATGGAACTCATCGACTGGGGCCAGGGCATGCCGTACAACAAATGTGCCAACGTGAAAATGAGAATCACATTCGGCATGTACAGAATCCAGCCAGTGATTACGGAGGCGAAGAGCAAGGGAGCGGGGGTGATGGGAGTAACTTTGTAGCGGCGCAGGATGTTGGCTTCGCGCTCCTGCACAGCGCGAATGCCGGCGCCGAAGAGTCCATTGCCCAGGATCCCGATGATCAGGACCATCGAGATGACAATCGTCATCGTGGCGCCGCGTTCGGCGTGCATGGCTTGGCCGAAGATGAAAAAGAAAATGAGCGGGAACAGATAGTTGAAGAAAATTACAGACCGGTTGCGCAGAGCCAGCTTCAAATCGAGCGCAATGAGTGCTTTGTAGGCTTTCATTCTAGGCCGTCACTCGCGGAGGCTCTTTCCGGTGAGCTCGATGAAGACGTCTTCCAGGCTGGGCTGCTTGAGGCTGACGTCGGTTAGTTCCAGGCCCTGCTGATCGATCCATTTCACGAGATCCACAAGCGTGCCCGCGGGATGGCGCGAGTTGACGGTCAGCGTGCGGCCGCTGCAGTCGAGCGCACTGTGTATTGCCTCCGCCCAAGCCGGGCGGTCTTCGGGAAACGGAGTGGCGCAGGTCACTGCAATGCTTGAGGCGTTGCGGCTCTGTTGTTGCAGGCGCGCCGGGGTATCGAGGGCGATGATGCGGCCTTCGTCGACGATGGCAACCCGGTCACACAGACGCTCCGCTTCCTCGATGTAGTGCGTGGTCATCAGGATGGTGCGATGTTCGCGCTTCAGTTCTTCGAGCAGCGAATGGATTTCCACCCGGACCTGCGGATCGAGACCGGTGGTGGGTTCGTCCAGGAAAATCAGTTGCGGATCGTTAATCAGAGCCAGCGCCAGAGCCAGCCGCTGTTTCTGACCGCCAGAGAGCGTGCTGTAGAAGGCATCCCGCTTTTCTTCAAGTTGCAGCCGCTGCAGCAGTTTATTTAAATCGACGTGGCGGCCGTAGAAGGAAGCGAAGACCTGCATGGCTTCGTGGACGCGGATCTTCTCGGGCAGATTCGTTGCCTGCAGACAAACGCCGATGCGATCCTTGAGTTGCTGGCGCTGCCGGTCAGGATCGAAGCCGAGAACGGCAACTTCGCCTCCGGTGCGCGGGCGCAAGCCTTCCAGAATCTCCACCGTGGTGGTTTTGCCGGCGCCATTGGGTCCGAGCAAGCCGAAAACCTCACCGGGCTGGATCTCGAAGTCGATTCTTTTCACGGCGTGGATCTCACCGTACGACTTCTTGAGGCCGTGAACCGAGATCGCTGGCGAGGCCGAGTCATCGCGGAGAGACAGGCTACCGGAGAACCATGCGGGAGTCAAAGAACGCCGGAGTGCATCCGAGAGTCTTCGGACCAGACCTCAAACCGAGATGGCGGAATGCGAACTCCATCGGAAAAGCCGTGCCGCCGGCAAGGCTAAGGTACTTCAGTGCGTAGCGGAGAGCCAAGACGGATTCCATCCACCGTGTTTTCTGCTAGTCTTAATCCTGCCGTGTTGTTTCTGTCGAATCATCCACCGGAGGGAATCTCGGGAGCTCGGGTTCACGCGAACCATGCACAAAGCTATCGAACAGGAAGTGTCTGTACTGTCTTCATCGAAGCAGGGATTGGTTTATCTTACGCCCAACGATTGGACGCTAGTCGCCGACAAGGCTAGCCGGGTCAATTTCCGCAAGGGTGAGACGCTCGTTCATAAGGGTAAGAGATCGGATGGCGTCTACTTGTTGGTGAAAGGAACAGCACGGGTGCAGATTCCGTCGCAAACCGCATCTATTGAGATTGGACCCGGCGAGATTTGCGGCGAGATGTCATTTCTGGAAGATGCTCCCGCCAGCGCCAATGTAATCGCTCAACAAGGCTTGGAGGCCTATTATCTGGACCGGCCCACCCTGGAGAGGCTGTTCGAGCTTTTTCCGCATCTCGCTTCACGCTTTTACCGATCCTTGGCCACGAATCTTTCCCGGCGTCTCCGGGAGTTGATCCAACCGAACCTGACTCATTAGTCCCGGCAGCAGCCCAGGCGTTTATTGTCCGCGCTTTGCTTTTCAAATTGCGAACCATCGGCAAATAAGACGCGTCCCGGAACTCTTTCGAGTCTCGGGACGCCCGAACAGCCCTCCCCCCGAACTGCTCAAGGCTTACACTACTCGCAGCCCGGCCGGTTTGTGAATTGAGGACCGCAGTTCCCAGCCAGCGAACGCAAAAGGACTGTATTAGTGTGCATCGCTTTGCAGTTTCATCTTGGTCATCTCGTCCAAGATGCGATCTAACCAATAGATAAATAAGTACTTTATATTGTCTCCTAGTTTGGCACGCGGGGTGCTAGTAGAGGAGAGCGGTTGTAGGCGTTGGCGCCGCCAGAGGAGGCCTGAAGCCCCCCGCAGAGATTTGAAGTTGTTTCTTACCCTAGGTTCAGGAGGACGTGATTATGAAGCGGATAGTTCTGATGGCTTTGCTGACTCTGGCTTTGCCGCTGGCAGCTTTTGCGAACCAAATTGATTTCACCAACCACGGCGGCACCATTTCGGGAAGTTCCGCGGGCCTGACCCTTATCGGCTCCGACCTCACCTATATCGACATCTACAACGGAACCAAAACCAGTGGCGACCTGGGCACCGTGACCTTTACGACAGGCGCGTTGACTGCGGGAAATATAACAACGGGTGCCACGTTCGCCGCTGGCGGAACCTTCACGATTACCGGCGCTGGCGTGGCCTTCGTCGGCACATTCAGTGGTCCAGTTACTTGGGCCGAGGTAACGACCGGGACGAACGGTGAAATCTATTACACCCTCTCAGGCAATGTCTCCGGCACGTACAACGGGGTGTCCGTAAGTGGGTACACAGGGCAACTTACATTTTTGGCTGGCAAGAACGGGTTTATGGGAGGGCCGATTGCCCTCGCCAGCGGCGACACCGTCGTCAGCTCCGTTCCCGAGCCGGGCACTCTCGCATTGCTCGGAACCGGGATGGTTGGCCTGGCTGGAGTTATTCGCAAAAGG
>JBKQLO010000117.1:0-4933 GCA_052147055.1 Terriglobales bacterium | reverse complement strand
GCTCTCGTGCAGAACCCGCAAGCTGCCAAGGCCATTCTTCTGGTGTGCTGGCGCCAGACGCGAGACGCGAATCTTCTTCTTGCCAAGGTGATTCCAGGTAGTCCAGAACTTCAGCTAGCGTTCTTGCGGATGCTGACCGAGCAGAAGGAAACGACGGCTGCGAACCAGGTGTGGCAACAGCTTGTCGCCTCCCACACGACCTTTGAGCCACAGCTCAGCTTCTTTTACTTTGATTACCTACTTAAAGAACATGAGGTCGCAAGCTTTGACCGGGCCTGGCACGAGCTTGCTGGTGTCTCACCCAATCTGCAGGCTTACCTGCCGAATGACAATCTGATGGTGAATGCCGGCTTTGAGCAGCCGCTTCTGAACTCCGGCTTCGATTGGAGATATGAACCCGCGGACCATATTGCCGCCGGTATAGACGACCGCGTGGCGCACTCCGGAACCCATTCGCTCTCGTTGTCCTACGATGGTAACCCGGCATACGACGCTGGCTGGAAGCAGTTTGTTCCGGTGCAATCGAACACTGACTACGAATTCAGCATCTGGATCAGGAGCGAAAACTTGACCAGTTCGAGCGGACCGAGGATCGCGATTGTGGATGCGTACAGTGGTGCCAATCTCCTCTTAACCGACGATGTACTGGACACTCATCCCTGGCAGAAAATCAAAGGCACCTTGCGAGTGCCAGCCCAGACCGAACTGTTAGCAGTAAAGATCGTCAGAGCTCCAGCCAACACGAGGATTCGTGGACGTGTTTGGATCGATGATTTGCGGTTGGTAAAGAGGTAATCGATGCCGCGTGGACAAATCATCGAGCATGCGGCCCCGTTTGTAAGGGAAGTCACTATTCGTCAGCGACTGGAACGCGGACTGCGAATCTCCCTGTTTGTGGCGCTCTGCACACTTCTGATTTTCGGGCCGCTGGCGCTAGGCATAGTTCAGAACTGGTCCACTGCTCTGTTTGAAGCTGGTGCCGCCGCCGTTTTGTTGATCTGGATGGCATGGCAACTCACTGCCTCCGAAGTCAGCGTCCGATGGAATCCGTTGTTTGCGCCGATGCTGGTTTTTTTCGGACTCGTCCTGGTGCAGATCGCGTTTCACCACTCGGCCTATTCGTACGATTCTCTTTCTGAGCTTTGGCTCTACATTGCCTATGGAATTCTGGCATTTCTCGCGGTGCAGCTACTTCGGGCTGACGACGGCTTCATCCTGCGCTTCGGGAAAACAGTGGCTCTGTTCGGGTCAGCCTATGCGGTTTTCGCGGTCTTTCAGGGGTTTACCTCGGAAGGCAGGATCTACTGGCTGATAAAACCGCGAGCCGGAAGTGTGTACGGCAGCTACGTGAATCACAACCACTATGCCGGATTGATGGAGCTACTATTTCCCATCGCGCTGGTGCTTGCGTTCGGCGGCTCAATTCGTGGAGGAAAACGCGTTTTGCTTGTGTTTGCCGCTACGCTGATGGCTGCCTCGGTGTTCTTGTGCCAATCCCGCGGAGGGATGTTCGCGGTTATCGTGGAAACGGTGTTCCTCGCAATCTTTTGGATGCGTCAATTCTCACCCAGGAAATCAGCGGCGGCGTTTGTGGCATTCTGCCTGGTGACAGCGTTGTTCCTGGCGTGGATCGCTCCGCAGCAAGTCGGCAGCCGCATCACCGACATCCATGATCCCGCACGGTGGTTAATCCACCGTGACTCCATTCGTATGTTTGCCGCCCATCCGTTTCTGGGCAGTGGTTTCGGAAGCTTTGCCACCGCGTTTCCCCGCTATCGCGCGTTCTACGATGGGTTTTTTATCAATCACGCGCACGATGACTATCTTGAACTTTTACTGGAGACGGGTCTGGCCGGGTTCGCCGTCGCCGTGTGGTTCATCGTCGTGTTGTATCGCGATGGGCTCCCCAACCTTCGCCCGGCAAGACTTTCTCCAGCGGCGCTGATAAGCACCGCAGCTCTGGCGGGGTGCACTGGCTTACTGGCGCACGGTTTCATGGACTTCAATCTTCATATCCCGGCGAACGCGGCTTTGTTTTACGTATTGTGCGCTATCGCCACCGCTCCTCTGGTCAGTAGAAATAGAAGCAACTCCAACAGCTATAAGGAGAGAAGCAGTTACTCCGCCAGCGATTTGCGGTGATCAATCCATCTGCATTTGCTACACGATCAACCGCAAGATGACTAGATGACTCCAACGCAAAACGTCTTCATCGTTGCGTCATTACTGCGACGCGTGTGCCGAGAGCGCGTCCATGATCACGACGTCGCCCCGGCAAGTGTTCGGCCCTTCATTGGTCCAGGTCACGCCGCCGTCCATGCAGGTCGTGGAGCAGGCGCTATCCCAATTCGGCAGAGGCGCGCCTTCGGTGCAGGTTGCCCCGGTGATGTTTGATCCGCAACTGGTCGCCCGGAAAATATTGGCGCCGCTGTTGTCCGTGACCGGGTACACGTAGTCCTGATAGGTGACCTTGCCGTTCGCCGCGGGCTGGAACTGGCCGCGCAGGTTGTTGCAGGCCGTGTTCGCCGCAGCGTTCGAGCCGCGCACCCCCATCATGTCAGTGCCAAAGGCGATCAAGTCTCCGATCGGCGAGTTCACGCCGATGTTGTTCTGAGTCGAGAAGTAGGAGCTCGAGCCGGTGTTGTAGGTATGGCCGAAGCGGTAAGTCAGCCCGCTCCCGCTCGAGTTGAAAGCGCAAATTTCATCGTAGCAAGCGCCATTCGCGACGTCGTAGCGAGTCGGCCACGCCGGAACGTCTCCCGTGGCCGTGAAAATAGGCGTGAGATCGCTGGTTCCGGAGTTCTGGTAAGTGCCGTGATCGTCACAGGGCAGGGCGGCGAGCAGCATTGGCGTGTCAGGATTGAGGACTCCGTCGATCACCGGCAGCGAATACAGCATTGAATTATAGAAATGCCCGTAATACTTGTGCAGGTAGCCGGCGGCGGAATGCCCCGAGCCATGCACCCAATCCGTAAGCGGCGCCACCAGGGTGCTGGTGACGTCGAAGAAATAGCTGCTGCAGTAGGATTCCGTGTTACTCCAATAAGTGTTGGAAGACGTTGTGCCGGAGGGCGCATACGCGCTGCCCGCGGAGACGGTGGTGAGGGCAGTGTAGTACAAACCCTTGTAACTGACGACGCTCTTAGCGATGTAAGTGTTGGCCGACGAATACGCCCCCTGCCAACTGGTATTGGACGCCTGGCAGCTGAGCGTTCCGGAGTTCCAGCTTCCCGGAGGATTTGCCGCTTCACCGCCGGTCGGGGAGAATTCCACATACCGACCATCCTCGCCCTGCTCCACTTCGTGCAGGGTGAAGCGGTCAGGCAGGTTGCAGGGGACTGTCGGCCAGGTTCCCATCCGTGTGCAGACCACTTCGTCATTGGTGGTCATGTACCCAGCGGGCGCGGAATTTCCCGTGCCGCGGTAAATCTTTCCCAGGCGGGTGTTGATCCTCGTGTAACCGGGATCGGCTGAACCTGGAGGTCCGTAGATCATCATATCGAAGCCTGGGCCTTGCCCCGAGAGCTTGTCGATGTTCGTCCAGGTCACAGTACCATCGGTGCAGGTGCTTCCGACCGTGCTGCAGTTGCTCCATGTAGGTTCTGAACTGCCGGTTGTGCCTCCCGTGGTAGCCTGAAAACCGTATTTACTGGGATTGCCCACCTTGGGCAGGATGTAGCAATCCGGCGAAATCACCGCCTGGGAGGCTCCCGGCCAGTCATAGCCTCCGGTCATCCCGTAGGAGACCGTGCCGTCGTCCGCCAGCTGGAAGCTGCCTGTCCACGTGTTGCTGTAGGTGGTGGGATTCCCTGGGCAAGCACTGCTCATCACGCCGCCATAGCCGCCCGTTCCGTTCACGAAATCGGCGTAGACGGTGCGCGTCAAGGTGCCTGTGCGTGGAGTTGCAATTAAGCTGGTAATTACCAGCTGATTCACTTGAGTTGGCACGTTCGACTGCTCGTAAAGAACATGGGGCTCGGAAGTCACGCGGCTGAATGACCAAGAGCCTCCGTGGGCCAGGTGTGTCGGGTCGCCTGCGCCGCTGAGCGCGGGGTAGATTCCACTTGAATTCACGCATCCCGGCGCGGTGGCACACGTTTGGGCGTGGATTGATGCTGGATCAATGTTGAGGATCGTCGCCCCACCCCCGGAATTCTTTGCCAGAAACAACGTCTCGTCCCAGGAGAAGGCATCCCAGTTGCCATCAGAGCCCACATTCCACGATGCTGTATAGGGCGTGGCTGAATTATGCTTGTTGGTGTTATCGTCAGTCGCCATCACCAGATACGTGCCGAAATCTGGATCCGTCGCGGTCGAGTTCATTGGAGCCGGACAGTATGCGGGATAGCTCGAATTCGAAGGCGTCCAGCCGGAAGGGCACGAGCCGGAAGAAATGGTCGTGGGCGTAAATCCGGTCGGGATCGGGTCGCTTACACCTTCCTGAAAAAGCAAGGTTGCTCCCGCTTCGCCCATGGTTGTGCCGGAAATGCATCCTGACTGGGTGCCATTGACGCAATTGTCCGTGCGCGCCGAGTACGTCAGAACGGGATCGGAAACGTAGGTGTACCCGTTCATGAACCACTGCCCTCCAACATTCGAGTACAGGGTCACGTAAATCATGCTGCCGTTCTGCGGTAGTCCAACATAGCCGTAGTTTGCGAAGGTGAGAGTGTAGCTCAAAACATTACCCACGCCCGCCTGATAAATGTCATCTGCGCCTGGAGTCGACCCAATGGCCAGCCAGTATCCGTTGGCATCTGCGGAGGCGCCCCAGCTAAAGGTCGGGGTGCTGCCGGTCAACGTCGAGCCCGGAGTTGGCGACTGCATGACTGCCAAGCCGGCGGTTGGGTTCGGCGCCGCTGTGTATGTGTACCCGTTGCCCGACCAAGCGCCGCCGATCAGCGAATACAGAGTCACGTAAACTGTGCTGCCA
>JBKQLO010000116.1:0-23972 GCA_052147055.1 Terriglobales bacterium | reverse complement strand
GCACCCCAAAGTACACAGTTTCATTAACAGCAGACAGCTACGGTTGGTCTTGCTAGTTTTGTTGTTCGCAATCCTTGCGACCGACCTAAGAACCACCATAAAAGAGGCGAACACGGAGCCGCTTGTGGTTAAAGCCGATAATTCCCTCGGCGGACGAGCATGCCAAGAATGCGGAAATAGCGCGACTCCAGCAACAACTCAATACATTGACACGTCCAGAACCTCCGAATTCGCTAAGGAAAAGAACAGTGCGGTTGGCGGCGGCAATAGACAAGTTCTGGAACGATCAACCGCCGCAACCAGGAGGCCCACCCAACAATCCGGCGACCGAAGAAGAAAGGAAGCGGGCCCAACTGTGGGAGCAATACTGGCGAGACAGGCGTGCAGCATACGATTCGCATAGTCTTCAGGAGAAAGTTGCGGAGATCGTCGGTGCATATCAGGGCAAAAATATTCCCGTCGGCAACTTAGAGTGGTCAATTAAATACAATCGCATGATTGGAGGCACGCTGTACCGTGGAGATGGAGAAACGCCGCCGCAGGTTCTGTGCGGGACTGATACTTGTTTGCTGCGAGAACTGGCGTTTCACGTGAATACGCAGGACGAAGTAATTACACCCGACTTTTAGGCGGCCTGCCGCCCAGCACGAAGTTCACTTCGCCGTAATCTTGAAGACGGTGCCGAGACCACTTGCTCCCCCACCTCTTGTTGTACCAAGTACTGCGCCCGTGCCTGATATCGTCCCTAAAAGCAGGCCAGCGTATGGAGCCGCACCGTCGCCGCTCCCTCCCACAAAGCTGTACTCGGCCTCCGCCCACGTGCCGCTCTTTTTTGGGGTCAGTCGAAAAACTGTACCGTTCCCAAAAAGGCCACCTGATTGTGTGGTGCCATAGAGATTGCCTACGGAATCAAACTTTAGTCCGGCGGTGGAAACTGCCCCATCAACGCCTCCCGTGAAAGTGTGAAGCACAGACATCGTCCATTGCCCTTGGGTACCCGAAGGCTGAATTGGCCAAGCGACCACCGGACCAGAATTCGCTGCATGATCCCGAAAACGGCACCGGTGACGATTAGACGGCGGAGCAGAAAGCGGACTATTCTTTTCAGTGTAGGCTTGAGTGGAAAGCGAGTTTGGTGTCGTGCGGTCCATTTAACTACTCGATCGAGAATGGACGAACCCAATGTCAAATCTCATCGCCAAAAAAGGTGCGATCGGAATTCTGACCGGGGGTGGGGATGTACCTGGCTTGAACCCCGCCATCCGTGCCGTGACCATCCGGGCGGTTCGAGAAGGCTACCAGGTGATCGGCCTGCGTCGGGGATGGGCAGGGCTGGTCTGCTCGATCTCGAACACTACGCCCAGATTGTTAGCCCCGCCCCGCTTGGTGGTGCCGTACAGATTCCCGGATTTGTCCTCGATTAGGCTTGCGAAGGGGCCGACGCCGTCCGTGCAGTTCGGCTGGGAACAAAAATTGTACAGGACAGTCTCTTGCGCGGGTGCCACGATTTTGAAAACGTTGCCATAGCCAGTCCCACCGGACTCGGTGGTTCCGTAGAGAGCGGCGTGTCTCGAATCTACGAGAACTCCGGCGGCTGGGGTTTGCCCATCGGCACCGTTAAACAAAAACCCGGTAGCTCCCTCCCGACGGCCTAGTCTGAGCACGCCCCCAGGGTTCTGGGCTGCAACCGAGAACGTAGTGTAGAGATTACCTAGCGGGTCGAAGCTCACGGTACCCAGTGGTGCCCCGGAGCCGAAGATCGAACCCGCCTTCAGCACGGTTTCCGTCCAGCCGCTCGATCCGGGAGAGAGCTTGTAGACCGTCCCGCCTCCCCGGGTTTGAGATGAGCCGCCAGCCTCCGTCGTGCCGTAAAGATTTCCGAGCTTGTCGAAGGTCACACCCGCCTGGGGCGCTGCCCCGTCCGGACAGATGTTGTCGTGCCCGGCTGCACAGAAGTTATACAGCACCGTTTCCGTCCATCCGCTCTGGCCGGGTGAGAGTTCAAACACGGTCCCTCCATAGCAGCATCCCCCGCTAGTGCCTCCGGTTCCGCCAGTAGATGTGGTTCCGTATAAGTTTCCGGTGGCGTCGAGCGTCAGTTGGCTGAGTGGCACAGCCCCGTCCAGGCAATTGTTGTTGCTGTTATTTGCGCAGAAGCTGTATAGCACGGCTTCGGTCCAGGCCCCGCCGGGAGGTGACGGTGGGGATAACTCGAACACCGTCCCCAAACCGTAAGTTCCACCGTAGGTCGTGGTGCCGTAAATGTTGCCCTTGGCGTCGAAGATCAGACTCGCCTTGGGATTCTGTCCGTCGGGACACGACGAATTGCCGAAGTTGCAGAATTTGTACAGGATCGTCTCGGCCCACGTGCCGTCGGAGTTGGGCGACAATTTGAATACTGTTCCGCAGTATGATGTGCAATTGCCGGAGCCCCCAAACCAGGTTGTGCTATACAGATTTCCAGAGTTATCGAAAAGCAAGTTACTGACGGGCCACATGCCGTCGCCGGCCTGTCCCCCCGCAAAACTGTACAGAACCTTGTACTGTTGGCCGAGGACAAAACTGCAAGTTAGGACGAGCACCATTGTGCAAAGAAGCGTCTTCATAAGGCAACTCCAGTAAAGCCCATAAATTCTACATTAGTTCAGATAACAAGCAAGGGACCAAAAGGCCCGTGGTCGTCCACCCTTAGAACTGAGTCCCGTTGACCAAAATACTGTTCCCGGTGCGAACGCTGGTAGCGGCGGGCTGACCAATCTGTGTATCGCTAGCGGAATTTTGATATCCAGCATCGGAACCTAGCAGTCCCCAATCAGCGCACCCACCCTGGCCCTTCTCATCTGAAACCCACAAGGTCGTCGTTCCGTTCGGGTACGCTCCCAGTGCGTAATCCAAATCGCATTCGTACACTTCGATTGAACTTACATTATGTTGAACGGCGAAAGGCATCACAATCGGCCAATAATTGGGGGACCAGACAGTGGATTTCCTTTGAGTCGTTTCTTTCTGGCGTCAACCAAGACCTTTAGTTCTTCGGCAAGGGCAAGCACCTCGTTGGTGCCGTTTCTTGAGGCAATCAACTCCACCAGTTCCCCGTATGCGTTCTTCTTCTCGGGTCACTTTGAGCAGTCCTTTCAGCAACAAAAAGGAAACAATGAGGATGCGCTGGGAGCCGGGCGTGCCACGTCTGGCAACCGTGCAACCCGGAATGCTCGGGGAAGGGCCGCCCAGCCATCGCCAGTGGGATTGTTGTCGAACGTGTAGATCGTTTTCTCTGTCCACCCGCCACCCGAGGGCGACAACTCGAAAACAGTACCCTGACTTTCGGGATCACCACCGTTCATGGTCGTGCCGTAAAGGCTCCCCGCCGAGTCAAAAACGAGACCACTTGTTGGGTTCTCACCGTCAGATGGGCCAATGAAGCTATAGAGCACCTTCTCTGTCCAGACCCCACCCGATGGCGTGAGTTCAAACACGCTTCCATTCCCGAATGTCCCGCCGTACTCCGTTGTGCCATAAAGATTGCCCGCCTCATCGATTACGAGGCCCCCAGAGGGGACGGAGCCATCCAACCCCGTGAAAGCGTAGAGAACCCTCTCAGTTACAGCCCGAGCTGGACTCGCGTAAACAACAACTACGAAAAGCAGTATGGTCGCCCATCTGATGCCAGCCACAGGTCGATTGAGTGATTGCATTGAAATGAGCCTCCGATTTCGCCAGTGAGCATGATCTGGTCAACTTGAAAAATTTGTCGCGGGGCCAACCGACCCCACCACATCCCACCGACCACCCTTTTTGACCCCTTGCCTCGGCCAAAGCATAAGCGGAGGGACGGGCTGCCGAAGCATAGGACTCTCCGCACGCGCTTGGCTGGTCTGCGTAGGACGTGCCGAGTGGTGACCACCCTCGGTGACCACCACCAAACCCTACCATGCGCTACCGACTGCGACGGCATCGCTGGAAAGCCCTGCGGGACAAGGCATTGGTAGCACTCGGTCGCAATTCGTCGCCTTCCGTGCAAGTTGCTGATTCGCCGTCCAAGTCCAACTCTTAATCAGTAGGTTGAAGGTTCGATTCCTTCCGCGCTCACCAGCTTAACCTAGTGTGACGGCAATCACTTGCGGACAAGAAGCAGGCTCTCCCAGACATGTTTGTCGATTGCAACCTGCGCCAGGGTGGGATTGCACTTCCAGCGGAGGACGTGCCAGCATTGCGTCCGCGCTGTAGGATGGGGCTCTAGCTTATGAATGCTGCGGAGCGTGTCATGATACCTGCACTCGCAAATCTGGAACCTCAACCGGTATGGAAACACTTTGACCAATTGGCGGCTATTCCTCGCGCCTCGACAAAAGAAGCCGCGGCGCGGGAATACGTCCGGGCCCTGGCCAGGAAGCTGGGCTTGGAATCGGTACAGGACGATGCCGGCAATCTTGTGATCCGGAAACCGGCGCGGGCGGGACGCGAGGGAGCGCCGATGGCTCTCTTACAGGGCCACCTTGACATGGTGTGCGAAAAAAACGAAGGGACAATTCATAACTTCGATGTCGACCCCATCAAGGTGGTGAGAGATGGGGACTGGCTGAAGGCAGATGGTACGACCCTGGGCTCCGATAACGGAGTCGGCGTGGCCGCCGCTCTGGCGGTGATGGAGAGCAATGACATTGCGCATGGCCCCCTGGAGTTTGTTTTCACCATTGACGAGGAGACCGGACTCACTGGCGCTTCGGCATTCCCTGGTGGGTTGCTAAAGTCCAAGTATTTCCTCAACCTTGACAACGAAGAGAAAGGAACGCTCTGTATCGGTTGTTCAGGTGGCGTCAAAACGACCGCTCGACGCAAGGTCAGGCTTCGTCCCGCTGGCGCAGGATCGGCCTGGCGGATCAAGGTGTCTGGTTTGAAAGGTGGTCACTCCGGCGTCGATATCCATCAAGGCCGCGGCAATGCCCTGCGGATCATGGGTGGGGTCCTGCAGATGTTGCTGGATCGCCTTGCGATCGAAATTTCCGAGATCAACGGTGGAAGCGCGCAGAATGCAATTCCGCGCGAAGCTGCGACCCTGGTGGTCGCGGATCCCTCTCGCGAGGCTGAACTGAAATCGCTTGTAGCCACGGCCGAGGCTGGATACAAAGCCGACTTGGGAGGATTCGATTCCGGACTACAGATTACGGTCGAGAAAGCCGAACGTCCGGCAAATGTGCTGGATGGTACTGACGCGAAGCAGACGGTGGCGCTGCTGGCGAGCTTGCATCATGGCGTTCTAGCCATGAGTCCCGATGTTGCCGGCCTGGTCCAAACGTCGACGAACCTGGCGACGATCAACACCAAGGGGGACGTGGTGGAGATGGTTACCAGTCAGCGGAGCGCGATCGAGAGCAGCATGCTGGCTGCCGCCCGCATGGTTGCGACAGTATGCCGGCTGGCGGGGTTCGAAGTGGAGCACGGAGGCAAATATCCCGGCTGGAAACCTGAGCCCAATAGCGACATCGTGCGTAAGCTCCAGGAGGTGCACAAGAAACTCTTCGGTGAGCCCGCCCAACTGATCGCCATGCACGCGGGCCTGGAGTGTGGCGTCATTGGGGAGAAATACCCCGGCATGCAGATGGTGTCCTTCGGTCCGACGATCGTGGATCCTCACAGCCCGAACGAGCGAGTGCAGATATCGTCAGTGGAAAGTTTCTGGAACTACCTTAAGCTGGTGCTTGAGAATTTGTGAGCATGCACTGGGATCAGGCCGGCCGAACTACGCGGCGGTGGCTTCCTCGGCCGCGGAGACAGAATTGAAAAAGCGAAAGAATTGCTCAACGCGGGTTATTTTGAGCGCGTTGTGAATCCGCTCACTCACACCCACCAGCGCCAGGCTCCGGCCGTTGTTCTGGCGGGTCACGTAGGCTCCGACCAGCGCCCCGATCCCCGCCGAGTCAACGTAGGGAACGCCGGAGAAATCAATGATCAGGCACTGCGATTGGTCGGCGCGGATGGTCGCCTGAAAGTCGAATACCGTGGTAAGAACCACAGCCCCGGTGAGGCGCAGGACGCGCTGCCCAGGCTGCTTTCCTGGCCGATCCTCGATGCGAAGAGAGTCCTTTTGCATGGGCAATGATACTACCCTCGGGGGTCCATTGTGGATTGTTAAAGGCGATTTATTTTCCGAAGCCGCTGCGGAGCAGCCTCCCAGCACGAATGTTTTCATCGACCTGCCGGTTTCAGACCACTCCGAAAGGAACTTTTCGCGCTCAACGCACGACGAGACATACTACCTTTGTTACCTGGCAGTTAAGAGGCGGTGATTCTACACTGATGCCGATTCTTCGGTGAATCTCCAACTAGGGGGCTGCCTCAAATGCGGTTACTCAAGATCATTCTGTCTTTTGCGCTTCTGTTGTTAGCCGGGTGCAGCACTGGCAACTCGACCGCACCTCAGGCCAACACGCTTGTACGCGCCTATAACGGCACGGCCTCGGTGGGAGATTTTCTGACCATCACCCTCGACTCCACCGCCCAAACCATCAGCTACAAGGACATTTCCAACGGCGAGGCTGGAGTCGTCCCCTATACGGTGAATGCGGATGGGACTTACACCCTGAATGATCCCCAAGGGAATCTGATCGCTGCCTACGAAGTGCCAAATTATGCCTTACTGATCCAGGCTGCCAAAACCGGCCCCACCGAGGATGCTCCCGCCCTCATCACTGCCGTCGAAAGCGGACCGATAAGCGCCGCAACTTTCGAGGGCCAAGCCTACAATTACATGCAATTCCGCACCGCCGCCGGCGGGCTGGACGTTGGCTCGGTCAACATTACTGCGCAGGGCGCTGCCAACACCTCGTCATATTGGCCCTTCGGAGCACTTACCCAAAGCAGCACCTTCAACACCAGCACCTTCAATATGGCCCTGGCGCAAGAGGATTCCTCAGGCACGTTCCTGAAAATGTCGGACAACGGCAGCACCGAGTATATTTTCGGCACTGCGAACGGAATCTTCGCGGTAGACACGCCGAACGGAGCCATCCTCGGCCTGCTGAAAGCGACCAGCAAGAACTTCAATCCCACATTCGCCGGAACCTACAAGGGGATCTATTACCAGAAGACCGGAGCCAGCACCGGAGCCGGCAACGTGGAGACCGGTACGCCGAGCCTGGACAACGCCGTGCTAACGGTCACCAGCAGCGGACAACTAACCATCACCGATGCTCAAGGCAACACCATTGCGCAGGCTACGCTCATCCCCGTTGCCGATGCACCCTATTTGTACGGTTCCAACGGCGAGTTGCAGGATCCCTGCTGGGGAGTCTTCACCTTCCGCGTTGCCACCGCCAGTTCGCAGCAGGATGTCTTTGTGACCTTCATGGGCAACGCACTGCTGTTCTCCTCGTTCCAGGCAAACTTGCCGTGGAGTGCAGGCGGAACTTACAACTACTTCTATGGAGTGGGATTGAAGTAGGGAAGCCTCGATTAATCCCCGGCCGCGTCGTAGGCGGGCGTGTCCCAGACGTAGCCTTCCTCGCCGTGCTGCGATAGGTCGAGGCCTTCGATCTCGTGGCGCTCATCTACTCGCAACCCGACCGTCACATCCACGATCTTGAGGGCAGCCAGAGTGCCAATAATTGCCAGCGCCCAAGCCACTCCAATCCCGACCAGTTGGTTCATCAACTGGTGAGCATTGCCTTCAAGCAGACCCGACGGCAAGGTAGAGCCTTGCGCGTTCTTGAAGATGGGATTAATCGCGCTAGAAGCAAATACTCCGGTCAGCAGGGCGCCTAGCGTGCCACCGGCGCCGTGAACGCCAAACGCATCGAGAGAATCGTCGTAGCCAAAGCGCGCCTTGACGGTGACCACCATGTGATAGCAAACCACGCCGGCGATCAACCCGATGGCCAAAGCCGGCATCGGTCCAACAAAGCCCGCGGCCGGCGTGATGGCGACCAATCCCGCCACAGCACCGGAAATCGCGCCCAACGCGCTGGGCTTGCCGTTACGCAGCCACTCCGCACCGCCCCAACCCACGACCGCAGCCGCAGCCGCGAAGTGAGTGGCTACGAAAGCGCTGGTGGCCAGGCTGCCCGCGGCCAAGGCGCTGCCGGCGTTGAAGCCGAACCATCCTACCCACAACATGCATGCGCCGATGAAGCTCAACACCACGCTATGCGGAGGCATAGGCTCCTCGGGATACCCGACGCGACGTCCCAAATAGAGCGCACAGACCAATGCGGAGACTCCAGAGGTGACGTGAACCACCGTGCCACCGGCAAAATCGAGGGTTGGGAAACGCCCGCCCAGAGCGGCGTTCAGCAGACCGCCTTTACCCCACACCATGTGTGCCATGGGATCGTAAACCAGCACCGACCACAACACCATGAACAACACCATGGCGCCGAATTTCATGCGCTCGGCAAAAGCTCCGGTGATGAGTGCCGGCGTGATCACGGCAAACATCAACTGGTAGATCATGAAAGTCTGCGAGGGAATGGTGGCGGCATAATCGCCATCAGGTGCGGCACTGACGCCTCGCAAAAACAGGTTGTGCAGACCGCCTACGAAACTGGTCCCCGGCCCGAAACACAGGCTGTAGCCAACCAACGCCCACAACACCGTGATGATGGCCATCATGGCGAAGCTTTGCATCATGGTTCCGAGTACGTTCTTCTTGCGGACCAGGCCTCCGTAAAACAACGCCAGCCCGGGCCCGGTCATCATTAGCACCAAGGCAGCACAGGTCAGCATCCAGGCGTTGTCGCCGGAACTTCTGGCCTCCGCCACCTGCTGCTCAAGGCTCGCCATGCGGTTCTGCTGTGAGTCGGCGACCGACGGCCCTTGCGCTAGCAGCGGCGGAGCGACGGTGAGGAGGACGAGCAGGAGAACGATGAACAGCGCAACTCTATTCTTTCCCATGGATACTTGTTACTCCGGCGAGCGTGACGCGCTCAATGGCGTCACTTTACCCGCGCAGGTGTGCTTTTGGAAATTGAAAGTATTTATGGGATGTATCGGGAAAAGTTATAGTGGCTGCGACTGAGAAATCTTGCAGTCTCAATACTTCTTTTCGGCCACTTCCAGCCTGGTTTCGGCGCGTTGCAAGTCGGCGGTCACGCGCTGGAAGTCTTCTTCGGTGGCAGAACTGGCGAGATTCGCCTCGGCACGTTGCTTGGCGGCTTGGGCGCGGTTGGTGTCGATTTCGTTGGCGCGCTCGGCGGTTTCCGCCAGAATCGTAACCTTATCAGGCAATACTTCGGCGAATCCCCAGGCCACGGCCAGGCAGTGGGTGGTATTTCCGTTGCGATAGGTGATTTCACCGACAGCCAGTTCAGAGATCAGCGGAGCATGACCGGGAAGAACTCCCAGATATCCCTGTTTTCCAGGAATCTGGATCTCTTCCGCCACGTCCCGCACCACCATCTTCTCCGGGGTGACGATTTCGAGTTGGAATGTGTCAGCCACTGTTTACACATTGCACGCTGTTAGCACTTAGCAGTTGGCATTTGGCCGGGCGGTGCTTTTCTAGATCCCAACCAACTTCTCGCTTGGCTAAGTGCTAACTGCCAAGTGCCAAATGCTGCTCCTACGCCGCCTTCAGCTTCTCTGCCGCTTCCAGCACTTCGTCGATCGTGCCTTTCATATAAAACGCCTGCTCGGGGATGTCGTCGTATTTTCCTTCGTTGATGTCCTTAAAGCCCTTGACCGTGTCAGCGATCTTCACGTAGCGGCCGGGCGCGCCGGTGAATTGCTCGGCGACGTGGAAGGGCTGCGAGAGGAAGCGCTGAATCTTGCGGGCCCGTGCCACTGTCACCTTCTGGTCTTCACTCAGTTCATCAATCCCGAGGATGGCGATGATGTCCTGCAAGTCTTTGTAGCTCTGCAAGGTCTTCTTCACACCTTGCGCTATGTCATAGTGCTCCTGACCGACGATTCGCGGATCGAGAATGCGCGAGGTCGAGGCCAGAGGATCAACCGCGGGATAAATTCCGATTTCAGTCAGTGCACGCGACAGCACGGTGGTAGCGTCGAGGTGAGCAAACGTGGTTGCTGGAGCCGGATCCGTTAAGTCGTCGGCGGGCACGTAAATCGCCTGTACGGAAGTGACCGAGCCTTTCTTGGTGGAAGTAATGCGCTCCTGCAATTCGCCCATCTCGGTGGCGAGGTTAGGCTGGTAACCCACCGCGCTGGGCATACGTCCCAGCAGCGCCGAGACTTCAGAGCCGGCCTGAGTAAAGCGGAAGATGTTGTCGATGAAGAGCAGCGTGTCGGCGCCTTCCACGTCGCGGAAGTATTCGGCGACGGTGAGCCCGGTGAGCGCAACTCGCAGACGGGCTCCTGGCGGCTCCGTCATCTGACCGTAAATCAGCGCAGCTTTGGATTTCGACGGGTCGCCAGGCTTAATAACCCCGGACTCGGTCATTTCCAACCAAAGATCGTTGCCTTCACGAGTACGTTCTCCCACGCCAGCGAATACTGAAAATCCGCCGTGCTGCTTGGCAACATTGTTGATCAGTTCCTGAATGAATACCGTCTTGCCCACACCGGCGCCACCAAACAGGCCGATCTTTCCGCCTTTGAGAAAGGGCTGGATGAGGTCGACGACTTTGACTCCGGTTTCAAACATCTCCGCCGTGGTGGATTGCTCATCAAAAGCGGGCGCGAGCCGGTGAATGGGCATAGTCACTGTATGTTCGATTGGCCCCAGTTGATCGACCGGCTGTCCAATGACATTCATCACCCGGCCCAGAGTGCCGTGGCCCACCGGCACAGAAATCGGCCCGTTGAGGTCGATGGCTTTCATACCACGCACCATGCCATCCGTCGCCTCCATGGCGACGCAACGCACCCGGCCTTCGCCCAAGTGCTGCTGGACTTCGAGAATGACGTTGATCTGGGATGGGACCTTGAAGCCTTCGCTCACCACGCGTAGCGCCTCGTAGATGGGCGGCATCTTGCCGGGTTCAAATTGCACATCCACGGCGGGACCGGATATTTGGATTACGTGTCCTACGTTTTCTGGCATAAGTTCCTTCTGCTCCCTACTAGCCATCAGCACTCAGCAATCAGCATTCAGCCCTTGGATCATCACCAGCCCTCAGTGGCTGAGTGCTGAAGGCTGATCGCTGACTGCTTCTACGACGCTGCTGCTGCTCCGCTCACAATCTCAATAATCTCTTTCGTAATCTTGGCCTGACGCGCGCGGTTCATGGCCAGGGTTAGCGAATCGATCATATCGGTCGCATTGCTGGTGGCGGCATCCATGGCGGTCATCCGCGCGGCGTGCTCGGCGGCCACTGATTCCAGCAAGCCGCGAAAAATTTGTATGCCCACGTATTTCGGCAACAGCGAGCGGAACAAATCTCCGGCCGGCTGCTCGTAGATGTAGTCCACCGGCGCGGCGGCGAACCTCGCGGCGGCTGCATCCGCCTCACGCGTGTCCGCGGGACGAATGCTGACGCCGGCACCTTTGGCCGCCTCCAGCGCGCGCTTCCGCTCTTCCTCTCCCATGGCCTCAGCCTGGGCGATGCTGATCTCGCCAACCTCCTCGATAGGCAGGATTTTTTCGACCACCAGGCGCTGGGAAATCACCGACTTGAACTCGTTATAGACCACGTACACCGCGTCAATATCCGTGTTCGCATAGCGTTCAATGACGCGCTCCGCCATTGTGGACGCCAGGGTGTAGTCAATCTTGCTGAACACACCAATTTGTTCGCCGATCAGGGCGATGCCGGCGGGAGCCTGCGAATCTGCGGTGCGCGGGACGGCCTTGGGGTACCGGCGGCGGAGGAAGTCACGGCCCTTGCGCCCAATAGCTTCGATTTCGATATTCTTGCCGGCCAAGGCTTGCAAGAATCGCATTGCAGCTTTCAGAATGTTGGTGTTGAAAGCGCCTGCCAAGCCTTTATCTCCGGTGACCACGATCAGCAGAATGTTGTTCTCTGGACGCTGCGCCAGCAGCGGATGTTTGGGCTCACCGGTTTCGGGATCGTAGATCTCAACCCGCGATACCAGCGACTTCAGCACGTTAGTCAACATTTGCGCATACGGGCGTGCTGCTAAAGCGCGCTCTTGGGCGCGGCGCAGCTTGGCGGCCGAGACCATTTTCATGGCCTTGGTGATCTGCCGCGTGTTGGTCACGCTGCGAATCCGGCGCCGAATGTCTAAGATATTTGCCATGCTGCTAGTCCGGAAGAAAGCAATTAGCACTCAGCAATTAGCATTTAGTCGTTACGGGTTTTGCCGACATTGGCAGCCACCCAAACTGAACAGATGCTAAGTGCAAATTGCCAAATGCTACGTCTTCGCTGCCTGCTTCTGCGCTACAAATGTTTCTTTGCACTGCTTGATCACCTTGGTCATCTCGGCCTTCAGGTTGTCGTCGAGAATTTTCTTTTCCATGATCGAGCGCAGCAATCCTGGATTGGTGGTGTCCACGTACTGGTACAGTTCCGTCTCAAAATCTCGCAGCTGATTTACCGCCAGATCATCCAGGAGTCCATTCGTGCCCGCATAGATGATCAGAATCTGCTTGGAGAATGGTAGTGGTGAGAATTGCTTCTGCTTCAGGATCTCGACCAGGCGCTGCCCACGATTGAGCTGGGCTTGGGTAGCTTTGTCGAGGTCGCTGCCGAACTGGGCGAACGCCGCCAGTTCGCGGAACTGCGCCAGATCAAGCTTCAGGGTGCCTGCGACCTGTCGCATGGCCTTAATCTGCGCGCTGCCGCCGACGCGGCTGACGGAGATGCCGACGTTGACCGCCGGACGGATGCCGCTGTTGAACAGATCGGTCTCCAGAAAGATTTGGCCGTCGGTAATAGAAATGACGTTGGTCGGAATGTAGGCGGAAACGTCGCCAGCCTGAGTTTCGATTACCGGCAACGCGGTCAGCGATCCTCCACCGTTCTTGTCGCTCAGCTTGGCGGCGCGTTCCAGCAATCTGGAGTGAAGATAGAAAACATCGCCGGGATACGCTTCGCGGCCGGGCGGCCGCCGCAACAGCAGCGAGATTTCGCGATAAGAAGCGGCATGCTTGGAAAGATCGTCGTAGATCACTAGGGCATGGCGTTTGGAGTCGCGGAAATACTCGCCCATGGCGCAAGCCGCATAGGGAGAGATGTACTGCATGGGTGCGGGTTCCGAGGCCGAGGCCGCGACCACGATGGTGTATTCCATCGCGCCTGCGTCTTCCAGAATCTTCACCACCTGCGCGATCGAAGACCGCTTCTGTCCGATGGCATTATAGATGCAAATCAGGTCGTTGCCCTTGCTGTTGATAATGGTGTCGAGCGCGACGGCGGTCTTTCCGGTTTGGCGGTCGCCGATGATCAGTTCGCGCTGGCCGCGGCCGATGGGAATCATGCTGTCAATGGCCTTGAGACCCGTCGCCATGGGCTCGCGCACCGGCTGCCGGTCGATGACGCCGGGGGCGATACGCTCCAGAGCAATGGATTTGTCGCTCGCGATTGGGCCTTTGTCGTCGATGGGCCGGCCGAGCGAATCGACGACGCGCCCGATCAGGGCGTCGCCCACCGGCACGCTCATGATGCGGCCAGTGCGTTTGACCTCGTCGCCTTCCTTGATCTCGGTGTATTCGCCGAGCACCACGACGCCGACCTGGTCTTCCTCCAGGTTCATGGCAATGCCGGCCACATCGTGGGGAAAAGACAATAGCTCGCCGGCCATGACCTTGTCCAAACCGTAGACGCGAGCAATACCGTCACCGATGGTAACAACGGTGCCCACTTCATCGACTGCGATCTTGGATTCGTAGTTCGAGATCTGCTGCCGGATTAACTGAGTAATTTCGTCTGCTTTGATTTGGGCCATAGAGTCAGTTGCGATACTTCTATCTCAATTTTTAATAGCACTTAGCACTTGGCATTTAGCACTTGGGCACCCTGGATTCCACATGGCCAAGCGCCAAGTGCTAATTGCTTAGTAGTTCCCGAATTCTTTCCAACTGTCCTTCCACCGAGCCGTCGTAAATGGTGCTACCGATCCTGACCACGGCGCCTCCCAGTAGAGACGCATCTCGCGAATAGCGGGCTCGAACCTTCTTCCCCACCAGGGCCTGAATCTGGTTTTCAAGCGAGGTGCGTTCCCCCTCGCCCAATTCGCGGGCGCTGGTAATTTGCGCTTCGGCGAATCCCATGCGCCGGTCCAGTTCCAACTCGAACTGCTTTACGATCGCCGACAAGAAACTGGTGCGTCCATGATCCATCAGCACGGCCACAAAATTTCGCACTGGGCGTGAGATTCCTTCACGTTGGACGATCGCATCCAGCACCGCGCGCTTTTGCTCGGCTGGAATGGACGGCGTTGCCCAGACTTCTCGCAGCGGCTTGCTCGCGGCCACCAGTTCGGCCAGATCTTGAACTTCTTTCAGCGTCTTGGCAGCGTCGAGGTGGCTGTCAAAAACCACATCGGCGAAGGCGCGAGCGTAAGTATTGATGACCGTGGCCATTAGTTTCTGCTCTTCGGCACATCGCCACTTGCCGCAATGTGTTGGGCAAAGTTGCGCACCAGCGCCTGATCGGTGGCAGCGTCCACCTGAATTTGTTTTCTAGCCAGCGCGACCGCTAGATCGGCGGCGTAGGCGGTCAGTTCCCGCCGTGCTGACTTGGCCGCGGCCGCAATCTCTTGCTCCGCGGAGGCGACGATTTTACGGGCATCTTCCGCCGCAGCAGCCTTAATTCTTTCTTCCTCGGCAGCCGCTTCCCTCTCGGCGGTGGTGCGCATTTCTCCGATTTCGACGCTCAACCGCGAAAGCCGGGACTCGATGTCGCTGAGCCGCCGGTTGGCCTCTTCGCTGGCTTTGCGCGCCTCTTCCATTGCCTTCTGAATCGAAGCGGTGCGGTTGCGGAATATGCCGGGCAAACTCTTCTTGGAGAACCAGAAAATTACACCGGCAATGACCGCGAAATTCAGCACTACACAAAGCCAGTAGGCAGATTCCAGGTCCAGTCCAGTCAGCTTTGACACCCAGCGGACCGAACTCGAGTGCCTGAGTTTAGCGTTGTCGTCTTCACCTGCAGCTTCGCGGGACTCCTTCGCCAGCCGTTGGCCAAAGGATGGATCTTTAGTAGATCCCTGGCTCGGTCCCGGCTGAGGGGCCGCCGGTTCTTGGGCGTGGCTGAGAATTGCCAGGCATGTACAGAGCGCGGCTGTGGCAAGGAGCAACAAAAACATCCGGCGCATCATCGCACCCCTCCTGCCGCCGGAGCACTTCCCGGCCGCAGCACTGTGCGAATGATCTCAGCCGCGATCCTGCCGCTCTCGGCTTGCAGTCTCTCCTGAGCGGCGACTTTATCCTTCTCCATGGCCGCGCGCGCCTGCTCCACCTGAGCCTGCGCTTTGGTGCGAGCCTCTGCCGCAACCGCGGCCCGCGCCTGCAAGGCCTGCTGCCGTCGCGCTTCCTGGCTCTTGAAAACGGCCACGCGCGCTTCCCGCAAGCGCTGCTCGTACTCCGCGGTGCGCGCTTCGGCAGCGGCGATGTCGGCGCGCGCTTTCTCGACTGTTCCTTCGGTCTTGCTGCGGCGCTCCTCCAACACTTTTGCCAGAGGCTTGTGCACAAGCAGGTTGTAGAGTCCGTACAACAGCACCATGAAGATAATGGTGGGTACGGATCCGAGCAGTAATTCCCCTACTTGTCGTAGCGTTTGATCCATGTTTGGTCTTGAAATGTCTTGAGCTAATGAGGGCTTAAGAAACCATTAAACCTAACATCCTGCAAGGCTTAGTGTCAACGCAAGAAGGGAGAACAGCGGCGGCGCAGATTGTACTTTCGGCCAATTGTCAAGCGACCAATTTTCTGCGCAAAGAATGCTTGACTTCTCAGTTGAGGGGACTAGCATAAAAGTATCACCTCCGATCCAATTCAGGATCGAGTGGGCCGGCAGCCAAGGAATGTCACCGCTTCTTGGTCGCTGGCCCATTTAAGGTTTGGTGTACTACTCGTCAAGCCGTGCAAGGATTCAGTACCGGACACCCTTCATTTCGTGCCGCTGATAGCAATGCCCTATCAGCGCAAACAAAGATTGGCTCTTCGGTTGTTGAAATCGAACGGAGCAATGTGTAACCCGCCAACTGCATCGCGTCGTAACCCTTGAGCGCGTAACGGTCGACCAGCGCCAGTCCCACATCTAGCAAAGAATCCGAAACTGGCTGTATGAGGAAGGTGCCCTCTAAATGTTGTCTAAATGATTCGATTACTTCGTCGGCATCATGATCCGAAATTTCGCCTCCACGCTGCCTTCGGCGAATTGCCGAGCGGAGTTCGACCTGCGCAAGCGACAGAATCGCAAATCGGTGGTTGGCCTCGCTGGCCGCGAGGCCGAGCATGCGCTCTGTGCCAGGCTCATAGACGTACAGCTTGACCAGGACGCTCGTCTCTAGGTAGTAGAGCGCCAACGTTCAGCGCCTCTCGCGCAGAATCGTAGCGGACAACGGCTCACCTTTGATATGGATCGGATGGAACTCCAAGCCCCGTTTCGGAAGACCCAGCACCTCTTGCACCTCAGGCATCAAGCGGTTCACGCGGATGCTGGTGACCGGAAACTGAGGAGATTTCGGATTTGGTACCTTGGCAACCAGAATCAGCTTCTTATCAATCGCATTCCGAATTGCGTTGTGCCATTCTACGTCTGTGGGCTGATACGCACCTGGAGGGAAGGGCACGGTAGGAAGGACCTCGTCACGGAATTTCTTCAGAGACACAAAGTTCCAGCCCGGCGTCGACTCCGCCTTTACCAACTCCCTCAGCAGATCAATCTCGATTCGCGCAACGAAAGCATTCGGTCCTTGAAAACCACCACCAGGAAACCCCTGGCCATGTGGATCGGACCTGCTGACAGCTTCGCCGGAGGCTAAGGGCTCAGCGATCTCTTGTTCATTTGGACCCGGCTCGAACCGAATCTCGATACGGCCCGATGCAGGAGACCAGTTGTCCGCAGATGCGTTGCTGCGTTTCTTTCGTCCGTTGGCATCTAGAAGCGAAACCCGGAGCTGGTACTGACCGGGAACGGTATAGCGCAATTCGTGCAGGATGTTGGTTAAGGGGCTTTCTAATTTCTGAGCAAGTTTGGGTTCGAGCTGGTCAACTCTGACGTTCATGATTCACCTCTAGGTGGCTTTAGTATAAGCGTGTCTGGCTACTTCATTTATATTTATATAGTGAGGAATAAAGCGTTGTCAAGGAAAATCTGCTTTGCCTGACCCTAACCAACGACAAACTCCTTCACCCTTCTTACCACCGACGCCGGTGCTCCCACTTCCAACTCCACCAGGCCATCTTTGTATGCGCGGGAATAAATCCGCGCACGCGCTTCCAGCATGGCCAGCGTCTTGCCTTCTTTTTGCGGGACGCGCAAGCGAATGCGGCTGATGGCATCTTCGGACAGCACCTCGTCGATTCGGTCGAGTAGTGTGCTCATGCCGATGCCTTTCGCCGCCGAAACATGAACCGACTTGGCGTCATCGCGCAGGCTGTCGCGCTGGGTGGGAGCCAGCAGATCAATCTTGTTCATCACCCGCAGCCGGGGCTTCCCGTCCGCCTCCAGTTCCTTCAGAACCTTTTCTACCTGTGCATCCTGTTCGGCGGAGAGCGGGCTGCTGGCGTCGGAAACGTGCAGAATCAAGGCCGCTCGCTGCACTTCTTCTAACGTTGCACGAAACGCCGACACCAGAGTGTGCGGCAGGTTGCGGATGAATCCCACGGTATCGGAAAGCAGCGCCTTGCGCTTAGAAGGCAACGTTACTGCCCGGATGGTTGGGTCCAACGTGGCAAACATTTTGGGCGACGCCAGCACGGTAGCCTGGGTCAGCGCGTTGAACAGCGTGGACTTTCCGGCGTTGGTATAGCCTACCAGCGCAACCGTCGCCACCGGAACCGACTCGCGCCGCTGCCGTTGCTGCGCCCGAATGCGCCGCACATTCTCAATCTGTTCCTTCACGTGCCGAATACGGCGATAGATTTTCCGCCGGTCGGTTTCGAGTTGTGTTTCGCCAGGACCACGGGTACCGATCCCGCCGCCCAACTGCGACATTTCGATGCCCTTCCCACCCAGTCGCGGCAGCATGTATTCCAGTTGGGCCAACTCCACCTGCAACTGGCCTTCACGGGTTCGGGCGTGGCGGGCGAAAATGTCGAGAATGAGCTGGGTGCGGTCGATCACCCGAATGTTGACGACCTTTTCGATGTTGCGCTGCTGGGATGCGGTCAGGTCGTGATCGAACAGAAGCAGATCAGCCGAAACGGACGCGGCCGCCCCCGCAATCTCTTCCAGTTTGCCTTTGCCAATCAGAGTGGCGGGATCCGGCTTGTCGCGATGCTGCAAAAATTCGCCGGTCACTTCCGCACCTGCGCTCAGCGCGAGAGTGCACAGTTCTGCCAGCGATTCTTCCGCACTGAACTGCGGAGTGCTTGGTGCTTTTGACCCTGCGGCTGCGCGGCTGACACTGTCGCGGGCCGCCTGGGCTTCGCTGGTCAGAGACTTTTTCCCAGCTTTGCCCTGGGGTGTGCGGGCCTGACGAACACGGTACTCAATGCCGACCAGAAAGGCGCGTTCGGCTGAGGACCGCCTCGCAGCCTTCAGCCGCGAGGGGTCGCCCCCCCGAGAAGTCTCGCGAAAAGCCTTGCCTTCTGAACTGCGCAAAAAAAGACTGCCCTATCCTTCCGTGCCCGAAGCGGCAGCAGCGATGCCCGGTTCAGCAGCCGGAGCCGACGATGACGACGGCATTACCGTCGGCTTGTCCGAATGGCCGTGAATCGTTCTGCCCATCGCTACGGTGGAAATTGCGTGCTTGAAGATCAACTGTTCCTGATTGTTGGTCTCAAGCACAACGGAATACTTGTCGAAAGAACGAATGCGTCCGGTCAACTTGACGCCGCTTAGCAGATAAATGGTGGTATTTAGCCGTTCTTTGCGGGCGGTGTTGAGAAACGAATCCTGAATGTTTTGCGCCGGCTTGTTGTCCATGCCGATCTCCTCGGCTCCCTGACAACGAGAGCTTTCTGAACTGCCATGATGCAACCATCCCTCACGCCGATTGCGCATGAGGAACAGGGGGGAAATTCGAGCCACGCAAGCGCCGGTCTGCTGCGCCCGCGTCTCTCGAAGCAATCCTCCGTACAATACGGCCTTGCTGGCCACTTTTCAAGCTAACCATGCCGTCACCTCACTCCCACCGGTTGACAGAAGCGCCGCAAAGTGCAAATATTCCAGCGCCGCACTGCAACTGGAACAAAACGCAGGTACCTGTGGCTCACAAGCGTAGATCTAGCGGACAGGCCTAGCTTGCGGGCGCACTGCCGTGCGCAGTCTGAACCCCGGGGGTCAGGAGCGCACGTTCGAGTTTGGCGGAGGAACAAAATGCACGATTTGATTGCGGTTACAGCGTCATGGGTAATGCCCAACCACACCGGCACCGAGGCGCTGGCTTTCCTTCTGCGCTGGGTTCACTTCCTGGCCGGCATCACCTGGATCGGACTACTTTACTTCTTCAACCTGGTCAATGTTCCCTTCATGAAGCAAGTGGACGCAGGCATGAAACCGAAAGTCTTTCAATACATGACCCTGCCCGCTCTCCAGTGGTTCCGCTGGAGCGCTCTGGTTACGGTCTTCGTAGGCTTTTGGTACTGGGCCCAGATGTTCGTGGCCGCGGATGCCCATAACATGGGAGTCAGTCCCTTGAGCACGATCGGATTCTTCCTGCTGATTTGGATCGTGAGCTGGGGGATCCTCTATTTTGTGATCGGCAAGGCGCCCAGCGGATATGTGCTGGGCCTGATCACGACGATAGTTGTCATAGCAGCAGGTTACCTGTTCTTGACCTATACGCCCGTGGGACAAGACGATAATCATGTGCTCTCCATCGGTGTCGGCGGCGGCATGGGCATCGTCATGCTGTTCAACGTTTGGGGAATCATCTGGCCGAATCAGAAGAAGATCATCAAGGGAACACTGGCGGGGTCGCCGCCGGCCAACGCCGCGGCTCTTGCCCGTCAGGCATTCCTCGCGTCACGGACAAATTTCTTTCTTTCGGTTCCTTTGCTGTTCTTCATGGCTTCCAGTTCCCATTACGGAATTTTTGGAAGATAGCTTGGTCGAGTGATTTTGCTAAACCTCGCGATGCGGCGCGAGGTTTTGTTTTCTGGGGCTGGCCGTGGTTGCAAGAGAACACGAATATCTTCGCGGGATTGCGCTGTTTAACGAAGGCAAGTTCTTCGACGCTCATGAGGTGCTGGAAGACGTCTGGCGGGTTGCACCTCACGAAGAGAAGAAAAACTGGCAAGGGCTTGTGCAGGTGGCGGTCGCCCTTCATCATTACTCCACTGGAAACTATGTCGGCATGCGGTCGGTGCTGGTGCGAGCGATGAAGAATCTTGCCGGACATCCGCCGACCTTCCACGGCATTCGAGTGCCCCAATTGCTAAAGTCTCTGGCCCAGTGGCTGGAGGCATTCGACAACAACCAACCGCCTCCTTCTCTTCCGCGGATCGGCGTGGCCGGGCGGGACACCTAGCAGAAGCCTGCGGACCACTCGTGGCTTAGTGCTTCTTCCTTCCCGCTGGCCTCTGTGGTTCCTCTCCCGGCGCCAGCACGCGCTTCACAATGGGGGTGTTGAGCTTGTACTTTCGCTCGCTGGTGTTGCCGCTGTTGTCTTTTACCCGCAGCACAAACACCGGCAGCGTGCCTTCTTTATCAAAGTTTTCCTGAGCAACCGTCGCCGGCAGGACGCCATCCAGGTTGCGTTCGCGATAGGCGGTTTCGTAACGATGGCGTCTTACATTCCAGGTGTAGACCCTGGCCTGGTTGAAGTCGAAGTCCATGCCGTCGCGAGGCTCGGTCAGCAGCACCAGATATTGCGGGATCTTCTTGTCCCCATCCACCACCTCATCGAGCACAAAAAATGCAACGATGCGCTGGCCTTCCGCGTACTGCGCAATTTCGAGGGGAGCGTCGATATCCACCAGTCGCGCCAGCACCCAGCCGACATGGCCCTGGGGATCGCGAATCAGCCACCAGTCTTCCATGACCGGGGTCGGGGAGTCAGGCGATTTCCCATCCGCTTTCGGCTGCGGACCGCCGCCGGGAAAACTTTTCTCGGTAGTGGCTCGCTTCCAGACTGAAACTTTTGCGCCCTGGCTGAGCAGGTATAAGTGTTCGGCCTCGCGTCCCGGCTCCAGATGAATATTGGTGTCGTTGCGCGTCGTCCCAGTGGCTTGGAGAGGATCGTTCTGCTCCTGTTGCACCAGTTTTTGAAACCCGTCAAATACCTGTTGACTTACCAGGTAGCGTTGCTCCATCCAGCCTTCAACCCCGCCTTGCGTGCGGACGCGCGCAAAGCGTTTTTCTCGCTCCAGGATCTGAACCCGTTCGCTGTTCTTTACCGTGCCGTTCTTGTTGAAGACTGCGGCAACCCGATCGCGCAGCACCACCTGTGGCGCGGAAACATAAGCAATTTCCTGGGCCTTGCCATGGCGATTGCAGGCGGGCAGCGGGAACACTGCGAACGCCAGCAGCAACAGGCTGGAGCGTGATCTGATTCTCAAAGGGATCACAAATCCAATATAGCGCAGCGGCCGACCCCGGATGTTTAACGGGTTGATGAGTCTTTCCGGTCAGTCTCCGAAACAAATCCCAATGGCGCGGGCCGTGCAAACCAGCTCTCCCTGAGGATCAACGGTTTTCAAATGGCCAACGGCTTCAGAGATGCTCACCGATTCGATGCGTTCATTGCGCAGGCAAACCATTTTTCCGAAGCCGCCTTGCGCAATCAGTTCCACCGCTGCCACTCCAAAGCGGGTGGCCAGAATGCGATCGAAAGGCGAAGGTGAGCCTCCGCGCTGAATGTGTCCCAACACACTCACCCGTACTTCTTTGTGGGCAGTCAATGCGATCCCGTCCCCGATCAGATTCCCCACCGCGCCGCCGCGCGAAAGCTGCTTTAATTCCGCAGGCAGCCTGATTCCTTCCGCCACCACTACAATTGTGAACCGCTTGCCGTAGCCTTCCCGCTCGCTCACGTAATTGCAGATTCTCTCCAGGCTGAACGGAATCTCAGGAATCAAGATCACGTGTGCGCCCCCGGCGATGCCCGCCTCCAGCGCGATCCAGCCCGCATCCCTGCCCATAACCTCGACCACCATGATGCGGTGGTGCGACTCGCCCGTGGTGTGAATCTTGTCCACTGCGTCGGTGGCGGTGTGCAGCGCGGTATCGAAGCCGAATGTGACCTCGGTGGCGCAAAGATCGTTGTCGATGGTCTTGGGCACGCCCACGATCTTCATGCCTTTGGCAAACAGCTCCAGCGCAATCTTCTGCGAACCATCGCCGCCGATGCTGATCACGGCGTCCATACCCAGCTTGCGAGAGTTGGCGATCACCGTGTCGGAGATATCCCGGGTCACTTCAACACCGTTCTCAACGATTTTGTGGTGGAAGGGGTTGCCCCGGTTCGTGGTACCCAGAACTGTGCCGCCGCGCGGCAAGATGCCGCTTACATCCTTGAGGGTGAGTTCACGAGACTTCTCCGGCCAGATCAGACCATCGAAGCCGTCAGGAATGCCGATGACTTTCCATTTGTATTTCAGGATGGCGGCCTTGACCGCGGCGCGAATCACGGCGTTGAGGCCGGGAGCGTCGCCGCCCCCGGTGCAGATGCCGATGCAGCGAATGTCAGCCATGGTGAAAGGGCTATTGGATCACCGTGAGCTTTGCCGTGGCAGTCAGGGTGTTTGTGCTGGCGTAAGTTGCTGTGACCGTTACCAACTCACCGAGCGGGGTGTTCGCCCCTGCCGTAATCAACACTCCTACTCCGACATCCGTCGGAACCGTTATTGTGAGGTTGGTAGAATCGCTTACGGTCCAAGTTGCGTTGGGCGAGACGTCAACCGGACTGCTCTCTCCGGTCACGGTGGCGTAGGCAAATAAAGTCGCGGTTCCGTTGACCGCGATGTTAGCGGTTGATGGTGAGATCTTGAGGGCCGTCACGTTTGTGAGGTTGACCGTAATGGTGGCAGTCCCGCTGACCGTGCCGGAGGCTCCGGTAATGGTCGCGGACCCAGGTGACACGCCGGTTACCAAACCACTGGTGCTGATCGTAGCTACACTCTCCGTGTCGCTGCTCCACTGCACCTTCGTCAGGCTATTAGTCGATCCGTCGTTGTAGGTGCCGACGGCACTTTCCTGCACCGTACCCGCCTGATCGATCGTCGCAGATGGGCCTACGGTCACGGAAGTCAGCACTGGGTCAACAAAAAAACCATTGCACGCAACTCCGACAGCAAACAAAAGAAGGGTCGCGAACGCAGTCAGAATCCGAAATTTCTTCTTGCCACTCAACATGTTAAACAAACCTCAACCAAAGTGTTGTTCCTGATCACGCCTGCCCCGTCCCCTGAGAAAATTGTAGCAGAGAAAAACTCGGGTAGTGCAGTCGCAGTTACCTTTGTGTACCAAATCGGGACAGACGCGCCCTTGGATAGAACGCAACTCAGCGGCAGAACTTGCACAGAAGATGAGGAACGAGAAAGCGAGGTTTCCGGGAACCTAGTTGGCTCTTTTTGCCTTCGCGATGCGCTCGTCAATCGGCTTGCGGCCGGCAAAGCCTTCGCTGACGCCGTGCCAGTGGGTAATTCCCTTCTCTCCCAGCTTCCAGCACAAGAGCACAATTCGTCCGTCCACCTCGCAGGGGAAATCGAGCAGGCCGATGTCGAGGTCTTTGACCTGTACGCCGGTGGCGTCGATCTCGGCAAGCGCATCTTTGACGCGCTGAATCGCCTTCTCGCGCTCCGCTTTGCGGCGCGCCATGTGGACGACGTTCACTTGCAGTCCGCCCTGCAAAAACACGCGATGCGCCAGTTCCTGAAGCTCAGCGTCCACGGATTCGATCAGTTTCTTGCCCTCAATCGAAACCCGTAATAATGACTCGAGGGTGGACAGCAGCATCTGGGCTTCTTCGAGAGTGAAACTGCGCTCGGCCATGGGGGTATG
>JBKQLO010000115.1:0-8321 GCA_052147055.1 Terriglobales bacterium | reverse complement strand
TTGTCGATTGCCTCGGCGAGAGTGGCCGCTTCACCGGAGTCCAGCAGTCGTTCCAAGTAAGCGAGCGTTTCCGGTGCGATGGTGGTTGAAATCTTTTGGCGATGGAAGCGAGCGGTTGTCGCCATGTTGTCTCCTAACTATATTCTTAATTATCACCTAAACGGGATACAAATGGAAGATACTTGATGGATTGTGTGTTAAATCTATATCTATCAACGAGATAGTTACACCCTTAACTCCACCACAGTCGCTCCACCCCCGCCTTCGTTTTGCGGAGGCTCGGTCACCGACTCGACGTGCGGATGCTTCTGCAAATACTGCCGCAGGGCCTTGCGCAGAATTCCCATGCCACTGCCGTGGACCACGCGCACCCTGGGCAATCCTGCCAGGAAGGCTCGATCGACGAACTTTTCGACTTCGCGGGTGGCGTCGTCGACGTTGTGTCCGATCACGTTGATTTCCGAGGGAACAGTTTGGCTCTCACTTTCGAGGGAAACCGAAACCCCTCGCGCTCGTGCAGCCTTCAACGGAGACTCAGCCGCCCGCGCCAGCACTTCGGCAATGTCATCACGGGCCACCTTCATCTTCATCGACCCGACTTCGACTTCGAAGTGGTTGTCGTCGATGCGGCGCGACACGATGGCGGGCCGTCCCATGGATTTCAGCTTGACGGTGTCGCCTTCGGTGACATGCTTGACGAGTTGCGGCGTGGCGTCGGGATCGTCGCGGTCGGCGCCGCTGGCGTGGGCAACGATGGTGGAGTCGAATTGCTCGCGGAATTCACGGCGCAACTTGGCGATCCGGCGTTCTGCCTCTTTCGAGAGTTTCTGTGCCGCGGCGCGGTCTTGAATGGCGTTGATTGATTCCCGAGCGTGATACTCAAAGTCGCGCAGCAGGGTGGCCAGTTTTTGCTCCATTTCTTTCACTTTGGCCTGCTGTTCTTTCTTGCCTTCCGCCAGAAGGTGAGTTTTCTCGCGTTCGAGTTCTTCTTCCCGAGTCCGCAAGCGCAAGCGTTCGGCCTCGGCCTCGCGCAAGTCGGCATGCAACTTATCCAGGAATTGACCTACGTCGCGTGCCTGGGAACCCAGCTTTGCTCGCGCGGCTTCAATGATCGACGAATTCAATCCCAGCCGCTGCGCTATGTTGATTCCTGCCGAAGCGCCGGGCACGCCGATGTTCAATTCGTAAGTCGGTTGCAATGTGGCTTCGTCGAATCCGACTGAAGCGTTGAGCACTCCGGCCGCGTTCGCCCCAAAAACTTTCAGCGAGGTATGGTGCGTGGAAATAATGGTGATGCATCCAACCGCGCGGAAGTGCTCCGCAATGGCTACAGCCAGGGCTGCGCCTTCTTCAGGGTCGGTGGCGGAGCCGAGTTCATCGAGCAGCACCAGCGAATCTGCCGTCGCAGTGTGGGAGATGAAGTCAATATTGGTGACGTGAGCGGAAAACGTCGACAGATTCTGCTCGATGGATTGATAGTCGCCGATGTCGGCCAGCACAGCGTCGAACAAGGGAATCTTGGCACGGTCGGCGGGAACTGGAATTCCGGATTGCGCCATCAGCGCCAGCAGTCCCACAGTCTTCAGGGCAACGGTTTTGCCGCCGGTGTTGGGGCCGGTGATGATGAGTTCCCGTTTTTCGGGATCCAGTTCAAGGCTTGTCGGAATCAGCTTTCCACCTTTGCCGCGCAGATTCCGCTCCAGCAAAGGGTGCCGGGATCTGTAGAGCAGCAGGCCCTGGTGCTCGTTCAACTCAACCGCAACACAGTTGTAATCCTCGGCAAAACGCGCTTTCGCAAATTGCAGTTCCAATTCAGCGAGAACCCCTGACGCTGCGCGAATGGAATCCGACTGCTCGCCGATGCGGCGGGTCATCTCCAGCAAAATGCGATGAATCTCGGCTTGTTCTTCATCCAGCAGCCGGACCAGTTCATTGTTTTGCTCGATGGTCTCCAGCGGCTCGACAAAGACGGTTTGTCCGCTGGAACTGGCGCCATGAACCACGCCCTGCACGCGCCGTTTCTGCTCGACCTTCACCGGGATTACGAAACGCTCGCCGCGGATGGTAATCAGTTCGTCCTGGACGGCTCCGCCCTCGGCAAGCCTTCGCAAGTAGCCACGGAGCGATTCCTGAATCTGGCGGCGTTGTTTTTCCATCTCGCGGCGGATGCGCGCGAGATCTGGAGAAGCTTTGTCGTCGAGCGTGCCATCGGGGAGGATCTTGTTGCGGAAGCCGCGCAGGAAGTCGGTGAAGTTTGCAATCCCCGATGAAAGCTGTGTTACGGCGCGCCATTCCACTCTCATCGCTGCGGGCGGACTCAGGGAGATCTCCCGCCATTCCGAGGCGCGTTCCACCACCAAGACCACGTCGCGAATTTCGGTGGTCTCGAGCGCTGCCCCGGAAATCCGTGATTTCTCAAGGTGAATGCCGATCTCAAGCAGTCCGGAAAAATCGAACCCACCGCCCACGCGGCGGAACTCGCGAACTTCGGTCGTCAGTTGTTGCTGATTCTGAATCCAATCGCGATCACTCGAAGGTGATAGCGCCGCAATGGCCTTCTGTCCCAGAGGCGACGAGACGTAGCCCCGCAACAGTTCGAGCAGAGAGTCGAATTCCAGCACTCTGGCGCTGGTGCGGGGAAGCGGCTGCGGGAGCATACGAAATAATGTTACAGGAAGCGGGAAGGCGGCTGGCCTTGCCCATCAATTCGTGGTAGCCAGCGAATGCGGAGTGTCCTTTACCATCAGAGCGGATGACTGGGAACCGGCGACGGGGAGACGAAGAACGAAAACCGCCCCGCCCTCTGGCCGATTGTGGCAGCTGATCTGGCCGCCGTGGTCCTGCACCACGCCGTAGGTGGCACTCAGGCCAAGCCCGGTACCCTTGCCGACAGGCTTGGTGGTATAGAAGGGGTCAAACACGCGCTCCGGTTCGCGAATTCCAGGTCCAGAGTCGGAGAACCTGATCACCGCCTCATTGTCTTCCCATCTGGCGCTGACCCACAAGGTCCCGCCGCCGGCTTCCTCCAGCGCGTCCATGGCATTGCCGATGATTTCCAGGCAACATTGCAGGAGTTGGTTGGGGTTGCCCCAGATGCGGGGCAGCGTGGGCGCAATCGTGCTGTGCACGCGAATCCCTTTGGTTTCCATTTGCAGCATCTTCATCTGCAACGCGCGTTGCAACAAAGGGCCGATTTCGACCAGCGTCTTTTCCGCCGGGGTCTGCTGAGCGAAGCTCAACAGACCGGAGAGCAGGTCTCGGGTGCGCCGCGCCTGTTGGCCGATCTTCTGTGCCATGGTCACTTGCGAGGGATCGAGGTCCCGGTTTGCCGCCAGTAATTCTGAGTACCCGAGAATGGCCGCCACCGGGTTGTTAATCTCGTGCGCGGCCCCGGAAACAAGTTGGCCCAGCGAAGCCAGTTTTTCTTTCTGCACCAACTGGGTTTGCAGGCGTTTGAGACTCTCCAGGCTCTGACGTGATTCTTCCAGCAAGCGCATCAATTCGCGATCCAAGACATACTGGCGCAGAAACACGAACCCACCCAGGACCAGCATGGCAGCCAGAGTGACCAGGAGCCGAAAATGGCGAATGGGAGGGGCGGACGGATCGCGAAACTGCGACCAGAATCCCATCGCCGGCAAAGACAGAATCGCCAGCATCGCCAGACGCGGTGACAGTGCCAGCCATTTGCTGCTGGGCGGGGCGGTCGATTCCTGCACGGGCTGCAAACCTCGTGCCATTAACCCGGCAAAGATCAACCAGCACATCGAAGTTACCAGGGGAATGTCATACCAACTGCCGGTGTAGTACTGGCCACGCGTGATGGCTGCGTTGATCTCTTCTGAGCTCCAGGTGTACAAACCCGCGGCAATGAACAGGTTCCAATAAACCCTCTTCCAGGGACCCTGCACGCTGGTGGTCAGCAACCCAAGCACCACGAGCAGGACCAGGTTTTCAAAGAGATAAAGCAAGTCATAATTCTGGTTGTAGGCGGGCGAGTTTAGCGTGACGTACTGGTTGGGGAAAACCGTGAAGGCATACAGGAAGACCCACCAGATCAAGAGCATCAGGAAATTCAAAGTGCTGAAGTAGAGCTTTTTTTCCGCCTGCGGACGATGCGGACGCAGGGCCACCGCCGCCATGAATGGGACGATGTGAATGAACAGAATGACATCTCCGAAGAAAGGTTCCGGCACCTCCCGCCTTCGGACCACTTCAAAGAAGGTCCAGGCACCCAGACTGGCCGCCCACAAGAAACATCCGACAGCCATCAGAAGCCAAAAACCACGAGCGTGGCCCTGGCTGGAGGCGGCGTTCCAGGCCATTAAAGCGGCGGCGAACGCAACCAGCAGGAACTGGGTTATGTCACCAAAGGCGGTCAGGAAGTGGCTATGAGGAGAATTAAACGCCGCCAGAACGTAGGACAGAATGAGGCCGGTCGTAAACACCACCCACAAATGCTTCTTCCAAGTCATGACTAGACAACATTCTATGAGGCGATATGCGCACGCAGAAGGCTCCCGTGGTTACTTGCGGTTACGATAGTACCGGCAACCTGGCTGCGGGGCGTGAAGTCATCACATGAGCCGGAGGACGGTCTAGGTTAACAACCCTCTGCTAGAATCGTGCCATGCACGGCGAGTGACTCGCTCGTGCGAAAGATGCCCCATGACTTTTCCTGCAACTCGCCTGCGTCGCCTCCGCCAGAGTGAGCAGTTGCGCTCCATGGTTCGCGAGACCCGGCTTTCGCCGGCTTCGTTGGTGTATCCCATGTTTGTGTGTGCGGGAGAGGGCGTGCGAAAAGAAGTCCGCTCCATGCCCGGGGTCTTCAATCTTTCTGTGGATGAGGCCGTCAAGGAAGCGCGAGCGACTCACGCGCTGGGAGTACCCGCGGTCATTCTCTTCGGCTTGCCAGAGAAGAAAGACGACGTGGCCACAGGCGCCTGGGCGGAGGATGGAATCGTGCAGCAGGCGGCACGCGCAATCAAGTGCGAGGTGCGCGATCTCATCGTTATGGGCGACGTCTGCCTGTGCGAATACATGTCCCACGGACATTGCGGGGTGGTGCGCGCCGCTCACCCGCAGTCTTTGGGTGCGGCGGTGGCCACGCCGCCAGCCATCGCCGCGGATTACGAAATCGTCAACGATGCCACGCTTGAACTGCTGGCGAAGACATCAGTTTCCCTGGCTCGTGCCGGCGTGGATGTGATTGCGCCTTCCGACATGATGGATGGGCGAGTGGGCGCGATCCGCAAAGCGCTGGACCAGGCAGGGCTAATCAACACGCCGATTCTTTCTTACGCAGCCAAGTTCGCCTCCGGCTTTTACGGACCATTCCGTGAAGCTGCCGATTCTGCGCCGCAGTTCGGCGATCGGCGCTCTTATCAAATGGACGGGGCCAATCTGCGCGAGGCCATGCGGGAGATTGAACTCGACATCGAAGAAGGCGCCGACATGATTATGGTGAAGCCGGCGATGCCGTATCTCGATGTAATCGCCGCCGCCCGCGAGCGCTTTGACCTGCCTCTTGCCGCCTATCAGGTTTCCGGCGAATACGCGATGATCGAAGCCGCTGCCCGCAATAATTGGATTGATCGTGAGCGCGTGATGATGGAATCGCTGCTGTCGATTCGGCGGGCCGGGGCTGGCATCATTCTTACTTATTACGCCAAGGAAGCAGCCAAGCTGCTGGCATAGGCTTCGTTTATCGGGCCACTAGCGGCATGTCCTGTTTCAGCGCCCATACCAGCGCAATCACCCAGCCAATCGCGGTCCAACCCAGGAAGAAATTCAGGATGAGGATGGAGACTGCGTCGCGTTTACTGCGGGCCAAGGCGACGATTGAGGGAAGGAAATACGCCACAAACCCGAAGCCGAAGATGGGAAAAAAGAACAGCGCCAGGAAATGCATAATGGCCTCCAGCTAGGAATAGTCTAGCACCGGGAAAAGCGCGCCGACGCGGCGTCCTGACGGCGGTTCCTGAATCTTCATGGCATGGCGTAGAATCAGCTATTTGTAGACTCATCTTCATTCTCGTTAGGGAGCACTCCTTTGCCTGAAATCATCTATGACATTGCCATCATCGGCAGCGGCCCGGCCGGGTATACCGCTGCTATTCGCGGCGGCCAGTACGGTTTGAAGACAGCTTTAATCGAGAAAGACGGATTTCTCGGTGGCACCTGCCTTCACGTCGGCTGTATTCCAACCAAGGCGCTGCTATTTAACGCCGAATTGTGGGACCACCTGAAAGAAGCCAAAGAATTTGGCATTGAGGGCGTGGACGCGCGCAAGCTGAACTGGGCGGCCGTTCAAGACCGCAAATCGAAGATCGTCGCCAAGCACACCAAAGGTCTCGAGTTCCTGATGAAGAAGAACAAAGTGGAGACCGTCAAGGGCTACGGCAAGCTAACTGGCCCGGCGCAAAGCGGCGTTCTCACGGTCGAGGTCACCAACGACGGCAAGGCCAGCCAGCTGAAAACCAAGAACGTCATTCTGGCTACTGGATCCGAGGCCCGCATGATTCCCGGCCTCGAACCTGGCCCCAAGGTGTTGACCAACATTGAAATTCTTAGCCTCAAGGAGATTCCCAAGTCCCTGGTGATTGTGGGAGCGGGTGCGGTCGGAGTGGAATTTGCTTCGATTTTCAAATCATTCGATACCGAAGTCACGATTCTTGAAATGCTGCCGCGCCTGGTTCCGATTGAAGACGAAGAGGTCTCCAAGGAACTTGCCCGCGTTTACCGCAAGCGCGGCATCAACTTCCATACCAGCGCCAAGATGGACAAAGTCGAGCAGACGAAAGCCGGGGTGAGCGTCACCTTCACCGTCGATGGCAAGCAGCAGACCATCGAAGCAGAGAAGATTCTGATCGCCGTAGGCCGCAAGCCGCGCACCGCAAACATCGGCCTGGAAAAGACCAAAATCAAACCCGATCGCGAATTCATCAAGACCGATAGCTGGATGCAGACCGCGGAGCCCGGCGTCTATGCCATCGGCGACATCGTGCTGGGGACACCACAACTGGCGCACGTCGGCGCGATGGAAGGCATTGTCGCCGTCACCAAGATTGCCGGCAAAAAGGGAAAGCCCATCAATCCCGAACACATCCCCAACGCGACGTATTGTCATCCGGAAATCGGCAGCGTTGGTCTCACCGAGACCAGGGCGCGGGAGGCCGGATACAACCTCAAGATCGGCAAGTTTCCCTTCACCGCCAATTCACGCGCATCCATCGTCGGCCAGCATGAGGGCTTCATCAAGATTGTTGCGGACGCCGACTATGGCGAAATTCTCGGCGTGCACATCATTGGCCCGCAGGCAACCGAGTTGATCGCCGAAGCCGTGGCCGCCATGGAACTCGAAGCCACGGTGGAAGATCTGATTTGGACCATCCACGCCCATCCGACCCTGGCCGAAGCGATGCTGGATGCGTCGAACAGCGTGTACGGAATGGCCATCAATGCATGATGTGATCGGCCGCGCCCGAAAAGTCATGTGGAAGCGACGGGTTGGCGTAAGATGAAAGTGCGAGATGTCATCAAGATGTTGGAGAGAGATGGTTGGCACCTAGATCGCACTCGTGGGAGTCATCGCCAATACGAGCACTCGACGAAGCCGGGTGTGGTTACCGTTCCCGGGAAGTTGGGTGACGATCTGGCGAAAGGGACTCTCAACAGTGTGCTGAAACAGGCGGGCTTGAAGAAATGAAGAAATATTTGATCGTCATTGAACAAACCAGAACTGGCTTTTCTGCATATTCTCCTGATTTGGATGGTTGCGTGGCCACGGGCAAGACCCGTGAGGAAGTGGAGACTCAGATGCGTGAAGCCATCGCCTTCCATCTCGATGGCATGGCGCGTAGCGGTGAGCCTATCCCTGAGCCACACTCTTATTCCACTTATGTAGAGGTTCCCGCTCAGACGCAATAGGCCTACTGTTCCCCGAGCTGCGAAAACGACGTTGATCTCTGTCCTTCAACTCGGTACCCTCGACTACCCGACCGGCTTGCTCCTCCAGCAGCGGCTGGTCGATCTGCGCAAGGATGCGAAGATCGGCGACACGCTCCTGCTCCTTGAGCACACACCGGTGATCACGCAGGGGAGAAACGCAAAAGCGGCCAATATCATTGCCTCGCGCGAGGAACTTCTGCGGCGCGGCGTCGAAGTCTTCGAGTGCGATCGTGGCGGCGACGTCACCTTCCACGGCCCCGGACAGTTGGTTGCATACCCCATCTTCGATTTGCGAGGTATGACTTCCGCCGACGGCAAGCGCAAGACCCTCGGGGCAATTGAATATGTTCGGCGACTGGAAGAAGTTCTGA
>JBKQLO010000114.1:0-7969 GCA_052147055.1 Terriglobales bacterium | reverse complement strand
GGAATCGTTTACACCATCGGCTTCGCTGTTGTGGTCGTGACCGTATTATGGAAGCTCATCGTTCGATGAATTTCGTTCTTCCGCTGCGCAAGGACTAGGGCAGCAAGGCGATGACTTTCTAGGCTGTCTTCGGCCATCAATGGCGGCCTGTCGCAAACAGGCCTTTACGCTCATGCACACAGGGACTCCCATGCGACTGTGGCATCGGGACTTGCAGCCAAAAACCCCCAGGACAATGACGCGTCTCAGCCTGAATCTCTGGGTGCGTGGATCGTGAGATTGATCTTTATCCGAGTGTGGCGGCGAGTACGGGCGGCGACCGTCATCGCCCTTTCGCGGCAGGCGCCTGCTCAACTTCCTTTGCCACGCGCATGACGGTCTTTTTCATGCGGTTCTCACCGGCCCAGTAGATGCTGATCTCGTGGCCATCGGGATCGTTCAGATAGGCGTGACGCCAACCCCATGGCATCATGCGCGGCATCTGTGTTATGTAGAAGCCCTTGGCCTGCAGTTTGCGGCAGAACTCATCAACTTCGCGAATCTCGAAGTATAACCGCACACCGTCACTGGCAAGCGGCGTCCCCGGCCCCGCCAAGTGCAGCGCGATCGTGCCGTCGCCTCCGGGTGCGCGCAGCCGCGCATAGACGGGTATACCTTCGTGGCGGAATTCGTCCACGAGTTTGAATCCCAGCAGGTCGCGGTAAAAGCCTAGCGCGCGTCGCACGTCTGCAGCATAGACCATCGCATGGTTGAAGGTCAGCTTCTCGCCGCCGACCTCCACTGTCCGCCGCGACGCAGGTATTTTTCTTGCCGGTCGCAGGGCCTCCTTCCGCTTTCTCGGCGGTGATTTCTTCGCTTCCTTGCGGGGATTCGATTGTCTCTTCGTGGACATTCTTGCCATAGCCAATGCCTCGCAGGTACTCGGGGGACATTCTACCGGAACGGTCCTTCCGAGTCCGGCGGTTTACCCTCAAAACCCCCGTCCCGAGGTCAATGAGTGTAATCAGGATATTTCGCCAACCATCCTTTCGAGACGCTGCCAACTCCACGGCGTTCATTGACTTGCCCGTTTCGCCCACGTAAGATTTGCCCCTAATGATCGACCAGACCATCTCGCACTATCGCATCACCGAAAAGCTCGGCGGCGGCGGTATGGGTGTCGTGTACAAGGCTGAGGATGTGAAGCTCAGTCGCTTCGTCGCCCTGAAGTTCCTGCCCGACGACGTAGCCAAAGACCCGCAGGCACTCAGCCGCTTTCAGCGCGAAGCCAAGGCTGCCTCTGCACTGAACCATCCGAACATCTGCACCATCCATGAAATTGACGACCAGCACGGCGAAGCGTTCATCGCCATGGAGTTTCTGGATGGCGTGACCTTGAAGCACCGCATCGCCGGGCGCCCAATGGAAACCGAGGAGATTCTCTCGTTAGCCATCGAAATTGCCGACGCCCTCGATGCCGCACACACCGAAGGCATCGTACATCGCGATATCAAGCCCGCGAACCTGTTCATCACGAAAAGGGGCCACGCTAAGATTCTTGATTTCGGGCTAGCGAAGGTCGCGCCCGCGGGCGGTTCTTCAAACCAGGTTGCCGCGGGCGATACCATGACGCGCACAATGGAGGAACAGCATCTGACGAGTCCGGGCACGACCGTGGGCACCGTGTCCTACATGTCGCCGGAACAGGTGCGGGCGAAAGAACTGGATGGGCGGTCCGATCTGTTCTCCTTCGGAGCCGTACTCTATGAGATGGCGACGGGCGCGTTGCCGTTCCGCGGGGAAAGTTCGGCGATGATCTGCGAAGCGATCGTGAACCGTGCTCCCGTGCCCGCAGTTCGGCTCAATCCCGACGTGCCACCCAAGCTGGAAGAGATCATCAACAAGGCGCTCGAAAAAGACCGCGACCTGCGCTACCAGAGCGCAGCCGAAATGCGGGCTGACTTAAAGCGCGTCAAACGGGACACCAGTTCGGGGCACGTGCAAATCGACAGCGGATCGGCCTCCAGCGTTGCCGCCGCAGACTCGGGCAGGGTCTCGTCCGCGCAACTGGCGACCGCTCCGGTCCAGGCGCCGCCTGCGAAGAAGGGGCTAGGGAAAATCGCGATTGTGGTGGCGGCGCTGGTCGTGCTGGTGGCTGTTTTCCTTGGCTACAGGATGCTGAATCACCCGCACGGTCTGAATCTGCAGAACATGCAGATCACCAAGCTCACCGACAGCGGGAAGGCTACTTTGACGGCAATTTCGCCAGATGGACGATATGTAGTGTACGTCCTGCGCGATGGCGAGCAGCAGGGTTTGTGGATGCGACATGTCGCGACCAAGAGCGACGTCCAGGTCCTGCCGCCCGATGTCGTGGACTTCAAGGGGGTCGGGTTTTCTCCCGACGGCAACTTTCTTTATTACGTGCGTTCCGACAAGACCACGGAAAACTATAGTTACCTCTACCAGATGCCGGTGCTGGGAGGGAACCCAAGGCAATTGATTCGCGACATTGACGCACCGGTCGGGTTTTCACCGGATGGAACTCAGATCGTGTTCATGCGGGGTCTGCCGGATACGTTGGCGATAGAACTTCGCATCGCCTCGGCGGATGGCAGCGGCGACCGACTGCTGGCTCGCCTGCCAATCTATCCTATTTACATGTGGGGAGCGAGCTGGTCGCCGGATGGGAAGACGATCGCCCTCTCCGGGCTACAAAACGGGAAAGAATCAAAATGGGTGCTGGATGTCATCAGTGTGGCAGATGCCAGTGTTACCACACTCTACTCCAGCCCGGATTTCTTGGGGCGGCCGGTATGGCTGCCCGATGGTGACTCGTTGCTGGTCCCGATTGGTGTTGCCAAAGAAAATCGGTCTCAGCTTTGGCAGCTTTCCTATCCCAAGGGCGAAGCACGGCGGTTTACCAACGACTTATCCGACTACGGCGCGCATCTCGATCTCACTCGTGATGGGAAGATACTGGCGGCGCTCGATCAAACGCAGATCTCGAATATCTGGATGGCGCCGGGCGGAAAAGCCGCGCTGGCGATACAGATCACTTCCGGGGCGGTGCCGGACGTTGCCGTGTGGCCTGGCCCCGGCGGGAAGCTGCTGGTGCGGAGCCGAGGCAGCGACCTGGATCTTATCACCGCCGACGGCAGCCAGCGAACCATTGTGATGCCGCAGGCGCGCAATTACGGCGCAATGTCGGCCTGCGGCGATCGCTACATCGTCTTCGATTCCTATACCGGCACCAACTCGGAACTTTGGCGGACCGACGCCGACGGATCGAACCCCACCAGGCTCGTCACCGAATACGTCGGGGAGGAAGATTGTTCGCGGGATGGAAAGTGGCTGGTCTACGACACCAACAACGCCGGCGCGGGAACAAAGATTTATCGTCTGCCGGTGGAAGGAGGCACTCCAACGGAAATCGCCAGTGCACCGGGGGGCGGCGGCAATCCACGGATCTCGCCCGATGGCAAATTCATTGCATACAACATCCAGGAAGGCGCCCCCGTGCCCTTGTCGAAGGTCGTCGTCAGTCCCGCGGAGGGAGGCTCCCGGCTGCACGAGTTCCCGTTGCCGAGCGGCGCCGGGCCGCCGCACTGGTCCCCCGACGGGAAGGGATTGCAATACCTGCTGACCCGCAAAGGCGCCACCAATGTGTGGGAACAGCCGCTAACAGGCGGCGAGCCACGTCAGGTTACGGACTTCCCCTCCGGACGCATCTTCGGTTTCTCCTGGTCGCGCGACGGCAAGGAGTTATTCGTTGCCAAAGGCAGCAGGACTAGCGACGTGGTTCTGCTCAGTAACTTCCGATAGACTCAGACCGCTGACTCGCGCTCCAGGATAGGCTGTCCTCCCACATCACCCCTTCGCGATCCCGTCCTCTCAGTGGAGCTTGGTGGGTGTGCCATATCGAGCGGAGTGGAGAAAACAATTTCGTCCACCGAGTGGCCGATGTTGGACCTGCTTTTCGCGACTTGCTATCGAGTCGGCGACTACCCAAGCCGCCTCAATCAAAGCGAGGTTGATCGCGTTGCCACCCCATGCGATAGTTCGTGGGGATCGGTGAAGAGCGTTGGCGCCCACACCAGCGCGCCGAAGTGCTCCTCGGCACTAATAGCGGAACAATCTGACTGGTTCGCGCGTAGAACCAAGTGCAGTGCTGCAGCAAAAATTCCACACGAACGAGAACAGGAACCACTACCTCAAGGTACTTCAGGAGCTGGATCTCGGAGCAGCGGCGCATGTTGAACAGGAGGCTACCTATGCCACACCCCAGGGTTCGTAACCAGCGCGCAATGCTGCTGAATCATGCCTGCGCTCGGTGGATGATTTGGATCGTCACGTTCGCTTTCTGCCTACCTTGCAGTGCCTGGGAATCTGAACAAGCTCCCTCCCCAAAGCCAACAACAAAGACAAAAAGATTGACGGCCTTTGTCGGCGCAAAGGTATATCCCTCGCCGTCCGAGCCAGCCATCGACAGCGCGACCGTGCTGGTTAAGGAGGGCCGGATCGTCGGAGTGGCGCCGCAGCGCAAGCTTAAGATTCCTAAAGGGGCGAGCACCGTGCGTTGTGACGGACTGGTGATCGTCGCGGGCTTGTGGAATAGTCACGTGCACTTGTTCAAGCCGGAGTGGCTAAATGCCGCAACGGCGCCTGCCGATCGCCTTACCACCCAACTGACTTCAACCTTCACCAAGTACGGTTACGTGCATGTCGTCGACCTCGGATCTTTCCTGGGGAACACACTGGCGTTACGGAAGCGGATCGAAGCGGGTGAAGTGACGGGGCCGACCATCCTCACGGCTGGAGAACCACTCTACCCGGCGGGTGGAGTACCAGAGGTCGCACGGCAATTCAATCTCCCGGAAGCGGCAACTGCTGAACAGGCCGCCCAGTGGGCTCGAAAACATCTAGCGGACGGGGCAGACGTTCTCAAGCTCTTCACCGGTGCGGGTTATACGGGTCACGTCACAATCATGTCTCCAGACCTTGTTAAGGCGGTAGTCGCGGAGGCACACAGTCGCGGCAAGCTCGTCTTTGCCCATCCTCAGACCGTAGCAGGTCGTCAAGCAGCGGTTGACGGCGGGGTAGATGTGTTGGCCCACACCCCCGACCCTTCAGGAGAAGACAACGAAGAAATGCTCGGAGTGCTAAAAGCCAGGGGAACGGTCGTCATTCCCACGCTGAAGTTGTGGGGCATTGATGTAAGTCCAGAGGTGCGCGAGCGGGTCGTCGGTAACGGGGTCAACGAGATTCGGGCTTTCAACACAATAGGCGGCACCATTCTCTTTGGCACTGACGTAGGGTACATGGACGACCCGGATCCGACCGAAGAATACCGCCTCATGGCGCGCGCTGGAATGACTTTTCAGCAAATTCTTGCGTCGCTTACAACCACGCCCGCTCATCTGTTTGGTCTAGCGGATCGGTCGGGACGCATCGCACCCGGATTCGATGCCGACCTCGTCTTCCTGGGCGGCGATCCGTCGGCTGACATTACGGCCCTGAGCAATGTTAGGCGCGTGCTGTTAAAAGGACGTGTGCTCTTTGATCAGACCACCGCTAACAGCCGATCATCGGGGATGCACCCCAAAACTGCATTTGCCATCGTGGACGCGATGCTCTTGAGTGGTCTCCCGAATAAGAGAGAATTGATAGTTGACGAAATCAGCCTTAGCACTCATTGAGAATTGCAGACCCAAGGTGAATGAGTGATAACGAGATTTTACGTCAACTATCAAGCCGGAGAGCGCATCCCCACATCGGAAGGGCCATGCCGGATCCGTGGGAGACTGGTCGGGGCTAAGCGGCGTTACTGACTTTTCTCTGGCCTTTCGCCTTGACGGCCTGCTGAGCAGCCGCGAATACATCGCGTGCGGACGTCGTACCCGCTACGTGCTCCGTACCCGTGATTCCGAGGTCCATCCATCCCGCGTTCACGCTCTCAAACATTTCTTCGGCAGGTCCAGTGTGGCCCTTCGGGACGCCGAACTGCTCGAACGCGTCCGCCCACCCTGCACGCGGGACGGCAAAGGCTTTTACGTCGCGTTTTAGGACTTCACCCAATTGTTCCGCCACTTCATCCGCGCTTACCATCGAACCGAGCTCGATAACGCGATGCCCTGACCACGCCGGCCCGGTCAGAAGCTTTGCGACCTCTGCGCCGATGTCGTTTGTCGCGATCATTGTTGATTTCCGGTTTGTGGGATTGTAGAAGACCGGTAGTGTTCCGCCTTGGGCGGCCTGTAAGCCGAAAAGAAAGTTTTCGAAAAAGCCGCCTGCGCGCACAAATGCGACCGGAGATGGCAGGCTGCGAAAACCTTGCTCAAAAAGCGATAAGGCCGTGATCATCCCCAGCCCGCTTGTTCTATTCGCGCCCATCGACGAAAGCGCTACCACCCGCGGCGGCACTACCTCGGTCAGCGCCTCGACATAGTTCGCAATCACGTCCTTTGCTTCTTTGTAATCAGGCGAGGGTGCCCATACAGCCGGCAACATAACAAACGCGCCCTCAACACCTTTGAGCGCCGCCGCTATGGCTGTCGCATCGTTCCAGTCTCCATCCACCAACTCCACGCGTTGGTCTGCCCACTTCGCCGCTTTCTCGCGATTGCGCACAAGCGCCCGCACCTGTTTGCCTTGCTTCAGCAGATGCCGCGCGGTGGCGCCCCCAACTTTTCCAGTAATGCCCATGACTAAATACATGCTCGTTTCTCCTTGTTGTTCTTGCAGATAAGATACCTGTACAACCGCAGATAATGAATCAGGTATTTCCTGTAAGGAGGCCGACACCATCCTGCCAAATCGGCAAATTAGCGAAAGTGTGCGGTTTTGAACAGACAGCGGCAGACGATCCAGCGAAAATCTCAGAAAATCCGATGGATGGATGTAACCCGTTTGCTTCACAAGAATGCATGACGTTTATGAAGGTGATAATGAATAATATTCGACAGCCCGCAGATCCCAAGCCGGAGGTTGTGGAATGCGCTATCGTTGAATTGTTGGAAATAGCCCAACGCCAAGGCATCACTCCCGCTGATTTTATTTAATTGCTGAACTCGGGAATGCAAATATCGGATTTCCTGGCAGCGATGACTCCGCATGCAAAAGCCAACAACGGTATCGATTGCAGCTCTCAACTGCTGAAATCAACTGCTGAAATCAGGCGATAACACTTGTAACCGTTGGGTTACGAGTGAAATCGAGATGTTACGCCAATCATCTGTGCTGGGCACGATCTGGTGGAGGTGACTTGTACTCGACACTATTTGGCCCGGCCACTGCCCTTGCCTTGGAAGGATCAAAGAAACGTATTTCTTCAACACAACGTTCCAGTTCTTTGACGACGCTCTGATCGTTTGATTGGATGTTGAACTCCAGAAGATAGCTATCGATCACCGTCAAGTACGTAGCTTTCCATACCTTTCCCGCAGGCGTTTTCTGTTGGGATGTTCCCTTTCCGAATTCCATTCCATGGAGCCAAATCTGCGGTGCCGCCCGCATCAGTGTCTCCGCGTCTGCGCCGTTCATTGGCTTGGCAGAGATAACGATGGTAGTGTTTCCTTCCGCTCGTCCCAACGCAAACACGTACCGCTCATTATCGGACGACTTTACCCGAGCCGCATGAAAGTCCCGCTCTTGAGGTAGCGGCAAAGAAAATCCAAAAAACGCATTCGTATATCGATCCGCGGAAATAAATGCTGTTTCGGGAACCGTAGCAGAACCGGACTGGCAAAATCCTGCGCCCATTAACACCGAGCACAGAGCTACCGATAAAACCAAAGTCCCCCGTATCTTCATGAAGGAAATCTACGCTAATTACTTCCACAGTTCCATGGCAAATGGCGCAAACAGGCGTGTGTGTTGAAAAAGTCCCCTCGCCACCGCAGTTTTCCTTCGGTATTTTCCTCTATGTTTTTCTAGTTGTTTAGTTCTTTGGTGACTTCCGATTCACGCGGTTGCGGTTTGGAGTTCACGC
>JBKQLO010000113.1:0-34679 GCA_052147055.1 Terriglobales bacterium | reverse complement strand
AGAGTGTAGGGGGACTGGCTGCGCTACTTGGTGGTGGGATCGTTCGGTTTGGCCGTGTTTAGCTCGGAGCTTGGTAGCACTCCGTTATTGCCGATTCGGACTCCCTGGGCGTGACGCGTATCAATATCGACCAATGTTGGGCCCAGAATCCCCCCTGTTCCAATCCGCACCAGGGAGTCACTTGGGAGGGCCACGTCGTAGGAAGCAGCAATCTCCATCATCACCTCGACAGGCCGCTCGCCGAGCTCTGGACGAACGTGGACACTGGTTACCGAGCCTAGTTCGACACCATCGATTCGCACAGGGGCCTTGGCCTGTAGTCCGTCGCCGTTTCGGAAGTAGGTCGTCAGGCTCAAGCGATGGCTCGGAGGCTTTCGCAATGGCAGCCAGAGGATGACCGCGGCTATCACGACGATGAAGATCAGGGCTACCTTTCGCATGGAGTGCCTCGCCTCGTCAAACGCACATACTGCATCGGCGCGGCTGGAAGCCGCGCCCTTTCAAAGCATTCCCGAGCCTACACCCCAATCACTGCCACCAATTCCTTCACCGCCTCGGCGCTCTTGTTTAGGGCGGCTTGCTCGTCAGGTGTGAGCTTGATTTCGATGATCTTCTCGATCCCTTTCGAACCCAGTTTCACCGGCACGCCGACATAGAGCCCTTTGATCCCGTACTCGCCTTCGAGATAGGCCGCGCAGGGCAGGATTTTCTTCTTGTCTTTCAGGATGGCTTCGACCATTTCCGCGACGGCGGCCGACGGCGCGTAATAGGCGCTGCCGGTCTTGAGATATTTCACGATTTCGGCGCCGCCGTCGCGGGTGCGCTGGACTAATCGATCAACGGTGGCCTTGTCCATCAACTCGGTGATGGGGATGCCGGCGACGGTGGAATAGCGTGGCAGTGGAACCATGGTGTCGCCGTGTCCGCCAAGCACGAAGGCGGTCACGTTTTCGACGCTGACTTTCAGTTCTTCGGCGATAAACGCCCGGAAGCGGGCGGAGTCGAGTACGCCGGCCATGCCGATCACGCGCTCGCGAGGCAGACCGCTCATTTTATACGCGGCCTGGGCCATGGCATCAAGCGGATTGGAGACGATGATGAGGATGCAGTTGGGCGAATGCTGAATGGCCTTGCCCACCACATCTTTCATGATTTTGTGGTTGGTGTTGAGCAGGTCATCGCGGCTCATGCCCGGTTTGCGGGGGATGCCGGCGGTGATGACCACAATGTCAGAGTTGGCGGTGTCGGCGTAATCCTGCGTGCCGAGGACGTGGGAGTCGCGCTTCTCGATGGGCATGGCTTCGAGCAAATCGAGGCCCTTGCCCTGGGGAACGCCCTCGACGATGTCGATGAGCACGACATCGGCAAGCTCTTTGGAGGCGATCCAGTGAGCGGCGGTAGCGCCAACGTTGCCCGAACCTACGATGGTGACTTTATTGCGCATGATGAGTCCTTTCCGATGTAAGTAAAAGCGTTAACCACAAAGGACACGAAGGTACACAAAGGAAATCCGTTATCGCGTCGCACTCAGCACCGCGGCGTCCATGTTCTCGATGATGTGATTCGCGAACCCGCTGGTGCTGACTTTTGTTGCGCCCGTCATCAAGCGCTCGAAATCATAAGTAACTTTCTTTTGCTCGATGGTGCGTTCCATGCCCCGCTCGATCAGATCGGCAGCTTCCTTCCAACCCAGCAAGCGAAACATCATCACCCCGGACAGAATTACCGAGCCGGGGTTGATCACGTCTTTGTCGGCGTACTTGGGCGCGGTGCCATGGGTAGCTTCAAATATGGCATAGCCGTCGCCGATGTTGGCGCCGGGGGCAATGCCCAATCCGCCCACCTGCGCGGCGCAGGCATCGGAGATGTAGTCGCCGTTCAAATTGGGCGTGGCCAGCACTGAGTACTCTTCCGCCCGGGTCACGATTTGCTGAAAAACGGAATCGGCAATGCGGTCGTTTATCTTTAGTTTCTTTTTCCACGCGCCCCTGCCATGGCTGGCATAGATGGCATCGAGAACGTCGCGCACTTCCTGGTACACCGACTGGCGAAAGGCTTCGTTGGCGAACTCCAGGCCGGGCTCGACCAGGCTGGCGTTCTGTTCGGCGGTGAGGTTGGGGTTCTTGTCCTTGTTATCGACAATCCAGCTTTCCCGCTCGGTGATGACTTTGTCCCGAAACTCCGCGGTGGCCAGCTCGTAACCCCACTTGCGGAAAGCGCCTTCAGTGAACTTCTGGATGTTTCCCTTGTGCACCAGGGTGACGGTCTTGCGGCCACTGTCGAGCGCGAACTGAATCGCCATACGCACCAGACGCTTGGTGCCGCTGACGGAAATGGGTTTAATGCCAACCCCGGAGTCGAGCCGGATTTGCTTCTTGCTGCCTTTCAACATGTCTTTATTGATGAACTCAATCAGGCGGGCGGCTTCCGGTGTTCCCTCTTCCCATTCGATGCCGGCGTAAACGTCTTCGGTATTTTCGCGGTAGATCACGATATCCATGCGCTCGGGATTTTTCACCGGCGAGGGAGTGCCCTTGTAATATCTGACGGGGCGAATGCAGGCGTAAAGCTCGAGAATCTGGCGCAAAGCTACGTTTAACGAGCGGATGCCGCCACCCACGGGCGTAGTCAGCGGGCCTTTGATAGCGACCCGGAATTCGCGGATGGCGTTGACGGTATCGTCGGGAAGCCAGTTCTTGAATTTGGAGTAGGCTTTTTCTCCCGCGAATACTTCGTACCAGACGACGCGGCGCTTGCCGCTGTACGCCTTCTGCAACGCACTATCAAACACGCGCACGGAAGCCTTCCAGATGTCGCGGCCAGTGCCGTCGCCTTCGATAAAAGGAATGATGGGATTGTCGGGGACCGAATAGCGCCCGTTGGCGTAGCCGATGGTCGCGCCATCGGTGGGCACGGCAAGATCGTTGTAAGACACTGCCATTCACGTCCTCCTCAAGGCTTAAGGGAAACAATAATTATAAAGCGTTGGCAGCAGGCAGGGGAAACCAAGGGACGTAGTTGGCGTGCGTTTCTTCGTGGTAATGTCCGAGACCACTATTCGCCGTTAGAATGCTGAGATGGGCCGGAAAGTAGTGCGAGGGCTGCTGGTGGTGGTGGGAAGCTTGGCAATTGGCGGTCCGCTAGCTACGGGTCAGTCGCAATCCACAGCAGCGACAGAGCACGTCGTTCCCGACGCACCTCACCCCGCTGCCGCTCCGGTGCACGCCTTCTGGGATCGCACGAACATTTTGTTGTTCTCGGGCATTGCGGTGGTGCGAGGTATGGACTATGCCTCAACCCGCAACTTTCAGGCGCGCGGGCGGCAGGAGATTCTTCTTCCCGACGAGGTCGTGAACAACTCGGCGGGATTTGCCGCGCTGGAAGCGGCAGGCACGATGACTTCAGTTGGGATCTCGTATATCCTCCATCGCACTGGACACCACACCCTGGAGCGCTGGATGTCGATCGGACATATCGGGGTAACGGCGTTCGGGGACGTGCGGAATTATTGTTTGAAAACAAAGCACCCAAATCCATGAAATTACATGCATTTAAGGCGGAACATCCAGGCCCGCGGCAGCGTACTATTGGGAGAGCACAATATGTGCCGGGGGAATGGTATGCCTCGAGTTTGCCGGTATGCTGTGATGCTTTTGGCCGCTGTCGGTGCCCTTTTTTCGAGTTCGATGTTTGCCGAACAGAACTCTGATCAGGTCCATATCGGCCGGGACATTTATGTCCAGCCGCAGGACAAAGCCGGCGACCTGGTCTGCGTGGGCTGCTCGATCTACATCCGCGGACAAGTCGCAGGCGATGCGGTGGCCGTGGGCGGCAGTGTAGTGTTGGAACAGGGCGCACAGGTGGCTGGAGGTGTGACCACCGTGGTGGGCGACATCCGCTTGCAGACCGGGACCCAGATCGCGGGCGATGTAGCGGCGGTGGCCGGTATGGTAAAGCGCGACCCGCAGTCCAAGATCGTAGGCGATGTGACTTCCCTGGGAGGAGCCGGGTGGATGCTGCTGATCCTGGTGGCGCCGCTGGTGCTGTTTGGGGGATTCGTAGTGTTGATTATCTGGCTGTTTCAGCGCAGGCGGCCGGTAGCGCCAGCAGCGGCGTGACGTTGTGGCAGCCGAGCATTGGAAGCGTGCGGCTCTCCGTCGCGCCCTAAGTCTTTCTTGCGAGACTTACGGCACGACTGGAAGTCGTGCCCTTCCCGATTGCTGCCATCCCTTCACCACCTGCGCGTGCCGAACGTTTTCCTCACACCGACCGCATTGTATCGTCCCCAAGGGCCGTTGTTGCCCAAGTCAGCCGGGCCGAGGTGGGTGTCGCGAGCGCCTAGACGGTCGAACAGGAAGTGCTGGGTAAAGCGGAATTCGAATCCCTTGGCGATGTAGATTCCCACCCCCCAGGAATGCTCGATACCGATGGCGTCAAATGACCAGGTGTATGACGTTTGGGGGATGTTCTTGCCGAATAGAAATGACGGCTGTCCCCAGACCATGAACCTGCGGAGCTGGCCTTTGCCGAAGGGACGCACCTCGAGCAAGCCGGAAAGCATGTAGCGGGCGAATTCACTGCACAGGGCGTTAACGCCGCCATAGCTGCCGGCGTTGCCTGCACACAGGTTGGGATCGATCTCGTTGTGCGGGGGAGCGAGGTCGAACTGGGCCCATCCCCACAGCATGTCTTTCGGAAGGAAGAATTTGTCCGAATCTTGCATGACCGGGTCTTGGGCTTTGTCCTGGTCCTGTGCGCGCAGGGTTCCGACGAACGTCACACCTATGATCAACCACAGCAGCAGCCGTCTCATTTTGCCTCCGGTTTTGTGACCTGGAAATTATGTGTGTCAAGGAGCGACACATTGTAACGTATGGGCCTGGAGTTACGTCTGAGTTGCGATGATGCTGGATTCAGGTTGAGAGCGGCAATTGGATGACCGCCTCGCAGCCTTTCTCTTTGTCGCGGTTTCGCAAACAAAGCGTGCCGCCGTGAGCCTCGGCGATCTGCCTGCTCAGGACCAGGCCGATGCCCGAGCCTCCGGGTTTGGTAGTAAAGAAAGGCACAAAGAGATTGCCGGGGTTGGCGATGCCGGAGCCCTGGTCGCGCACAATCAGATTCACCCAATTTCCATTCTTCGTCCAGCCGACCCGGACTTTTCCCCCGGCTTCGAGCGACGCGTCCACGGCGTTGCGGATCAGATTGATCAACGCTTGTTGTAGCTGGTCGGAATCGAGACTCATGGTGATCGAAGGCCCGGGTTCGATTTCGACTGCCGTGCGCGTCTCCAAGCCAGCCGCAGTCTTGACCAGCAGGTGTAGATCGGTGGGGCGAAGTTCAGGCTTGGGCAAACGCGTGAGACGCGAGTAGTCACGCATGAAGCGGCTGAGGGCATCGGAGCGGTCGGCAATGACACGCAGCCCGCGACGCATATCGTCTTGCCAATCGGCGGCCCGAATCTCGCGCTTCATGAGATCTTCAAGACTACCGGCGATGGAGCAAATGGGCGCGAGCGAGTTATTCAATTCATGTCCGAGCACGCGCACCAGCCTTTGCCAGGCCTGGCGCTCTTCTTCGCGCAAAGCGCGGCTCAGGTCAGCGAGCACCACCAGATAGTGTGGCTTGCCACCCTGGCGGAAGACGGACCTGCGGACTCCCCAACGGCCCGATTGTCCAGGAAAAATCTTTTCCAGGGTGCGGGCAGATTCTCCCTCTAAACATTCGAGCAGGCCAAGTTCTTCGGCGCTCTTGCCGAGCAAGCGCTCGGCGTTTTGGGCCATGAGGCGTTCGCCGGCACGGTTCACCAGGCGGACTCGCTGGCCGCCGTCGAAGGCAATGACGGCAACATCGATCTCGGTCATTACGGTGGTGAGGAGCGCGCCGGCCTCCATTGCGCCCAGACGCTGCTCGCGCAGCAACTCGGAAAGCGTATTGACTTCGAGCATCAACTCGCCGAGAGCATCGCCTGACTTGGCGCCGCGCACACGAAACGAAAAATCTCCCTCTCGCAGGGCGGACTGCATGTTGGAAAGAGTCTGCAAGGGCCGAATCACGGCCGCGCGCAGACCGAAAGCAAAGCCGACCCACAGCAGAACAACGATGCTGGTCAGACTCCAGCGGGTATTGGGATCGTGCTCGCCCGTCCAGAGCAGCACCAGGGTGAGCACGACTCCCGCCGCACCGGATCCCAGCGCCAGCAGCAGGATGCGGTTCTCGTGACTCAGGTGGCGCTTGGGTTTTGGCCGTGGGCGGGTGCGAGGCTGGGGCGAAGGCGCAACTGCGGCCGCGGGACGGACCGGGTTAGCTGCTTCCGATTCCATATTTCTGCAGACGCCGATACAGTGCGCTACGGCTCAATCCCAGCGCCTCAGCCGCCTGGCTGATATTGCCACCATAACGGTCGACTGCTTTGCGAATCAAGAGGGATTCGACTTCTTCCAGGCTCAATTCCTCCAGACGCTGCGTTCCAGCCTGAGGAGTCTTCAGGCTGAGGTCGCTGCTACGCACGGCGTCTCCGCTCGAAAGCAGGACCGCGCGCTCAACGGCATGGTCGAGCTCGCGAACATTGCCGGGCCAGGGATACTCCAGCATGGCCTGCAGGGCTGGAGGATCGAAGGTCTTGGCCGGCTTGCGGTAGCGCTCGGCGTAGCGGCTCAGGAAGTACGTGGCCAGGGGCGGAATATCTTGACGGCGATCCCGCAGCGCGGGAATCTGGATTTCGACCGTATTCAAGCGGAAAAGAAGATCCTGCCGAAACCGTCCGGCGGTGACTTCCTGATTGAGATCGGCGTTGGTGGCAGAGATGATCCTGACGTCCACGCGGCGGGTTTGGGAAGACCCGACTCGCTCCATCTCTCCGCTCTCGAGCACGCGAAGAAGCTTTGCCTGCTGGGAAATTGGAATGTTGGCGATTTCGTCGAGGAACAGCGTTCCGCCGTGCGCCAGTTCGAAGCGGCCGATGCGGTCGGTTTTGGCGTCGGTGAAGGCACCCTTCACGTGACCAAATAATTCGCTCTCGAAAATCCCCTCCGGCAGGCCGCCGGTGTTTACGGCCACCAACGGACGGGATGCGCGGTTGGAAAGCGCATGTAGCGTCCGGGCGACGACTTCCTTGCCGCTGCCATGCTCGCCGGTGACCAGCACGTTAGCGTCGGAGGGGCCAATGCTGCTGATCAAGCGCAGCACGGGCTGCATAGACTCCGCATTGGCGATGAACTTGGGCAGTCCTTCGGCCCGCAGCAAACGGTTCTCGGCTTCCAGGCGTTGACTACGACGTAGAGCGCCGCCCAGTTCCAGTTGCGTGCGCAGCACCGAGAGCAGGCGCGCGTTCTCCCAGGGCTTTTGCACGAAGTCGCGAGCGCCGCGCCGCATGGCCTCAACTGCCAGATCGACGCTACCCCAGGCCGTCATCACGATCACCGGGAGCGTGCTGTCCACGGCTTGAATGCGAGACAGTAAGTCCAAACCTTCCTGGCCGGAGGTGGTGTCGCGGGTGTAGTTCAAGTCGATGAGGACGGCGTCGAATTCGCGAAGGCCGAGGGCATCCAGCACGCCGGCGGGTGAAGTCGCGGTCTCGATGGCGAACCCCTCGGGCTTGAGGAGAAGGCGCAAGGCTTCGAGCACATCGCGCTGATCGTCGGCGATCAGAAGGCGCGAACCGGAATGGCTGGCCGCAGGCATGGCGGTTGAACGTGGATGAATTCTATCCTTTTCCGTAGTCGGACTCTGCACCGGATTCAATTCTGCTCCGTCTTCGGATCTTGCCCTTGGGCAATGGTACGAGGCGCCACACCCGAGAACGTTGGGGTCTGCTGCACCGTGCCACGCACCGCGTCTTCAATTTCGATGCCGGTGTGGGCCAGGGTCAGACCGGTGGCGCGATCCAGTTCCACACGTGACTTTTCGTAGGTCGACATAGCCGCGACAAAGTTCGATTCTGCCTGCGCCAGATCGCGGTCCGCCTGTAACACCAGGTTGCTGGTGGATGCGCCCAGGGCCTTTTTCTTCTGTTCGATGTCAAAGGTTTGCTGGGCCAGGTCGCGAGCCTTGCGCGCGGCGTTAACCCGGGAGCGGTTCTGCACCAGGGCGAATTGGGCATTGCGTACTTCGATGCCGATTTGATTCTGTAGTTGTTGCAAGTGCAACTGCGCCTGACGGTATTCCAACTGCGAGCGAATCTGGTCAGCCTGCGCGCCCCGGTTGCGTAACGGAATGGTGACGTTGATCCCAACCGCATAGTCGGGGGAATTGTTTTTGAACAGGTCGCTGAAAGCGTTGGAATATCCCGTGGGCGACGGGAGAGGGATGGCGTTTGGCGGCTTATATGCAAGGTTTGCAGCGTTTCCCAGTCCGGCCAGGCCGTAGGCCCCGTAGAACGCGACCAGGTCCACTTGCGGCTTCAAGGCGTTGGCTGCGGCTTTCCGTGTGATTTCACGATTGGTGAGGTCAATGCGCGCTTCTGCCAATTCCGGTCGATGCCCCTGCGCATCGGCGATCAGGTCCTGAATTGGAGTGACTGGCTCAGTTTCCGGGATACTCATCGTATCGGTGGGAATCACTTCCGCCGAGGCGAGAACTGGATCGCTCAGGTCGCGGGTGATGGCATTCTTGATGAGCAGCGCCTGCAATTGCTGCTCGTTCTGCGACAGCAGAAGGTCCTGGCTGCGGGCAGACTCTTCGCTCTCCGCCTTCATGACTTCCATGGGAGCAATGGCGCCGATTCGTACCTGCTCGCGGTCGTCGGAAAGAGTTTTCTCCGCCAATTCGAGCGAGCGCTCTTTTACCTTGACATCTTCGTAGGCGTTAACCAGGTCCCAATAGATGTTCTGAATCTGCGAAACCGTGGCGATGACCTGGCCGCGGAAGGCCACGTCTGAGATTTCACGGTTGTTACGCGCAATGCGGATGAAGCGCAGATTCGGCCCGAAGCCGAAACCTGCCAGCAAATGCTGGCGGAGAGAAAAACGGAAGTTGCTGTCTACCTCTGGAGAGAGGAGACTGTTAAGGCTGTTGGTGGCGATACGATCATTATTAAAGCCCACACTCAACAACGTGCCCGATCCAAAGCCCTGGGAGTAACCGAAATTGGCGATGCCGGAGTTTTGCTGCAAAGAGTTCACGCCATTCAAAATCGTGCTGGATTGCGGAAAAGTGGCGTGTTCGATGTCCATGCCGCCAGTGATGATGGGATCGAAGTTGTCGATGTTGGTGCCGATGCCGAGGGTGGACTGCACCAATCCTGACGCGCCGCCGCCCGCGCCGCCCGCGCCGCCGGAGGTACCGCCGGCCCCTGCCCCGGGTGCACCGCTGCCGAAGCCTCCCACGCCACCTCCAGGAGTTCCCTGCACTAATCCGGTGGCCACACCGCGCACGCTCTCACCCGATTTGGCCCGCATAATGTCGGTGTCGGCAATCGAGAGATTGAAGCGAGCTATGGCCAAGTCGAGATTGTTTTCCAGCGCGAGCGCAACCGCATCACTTAGCGACAGCCGGAGCTTGCCATCCTTGAGCATGCTTTCGATTCTCGGCGTGTTCCCGAAGCTGGGTGGCGCCACCTGATGGGCGAAATACGGGCTCACGAGGTATGGGAAATGAGAATTCGGCTTCGAGTAATCGACAAAGTTCTGCGCCGAGGCGCGAAGCGCAGCAAGAGCCAGCGCTATTTCAAGTGATACTAGAATCAATCTATGTATCATATTGATTTGTTTACTAGCTGTACTTCTCGTATTTCCCGTATTCATCGCGTCTCCTATCTGGTTCGAAATCATTCGTAGCGCAGCGCCACTATGGGATCGACCTTGGTCGCTCGCCGCGCCGGAATGTAGTTTGCCAGCAATGCCACGGCAACCAGCAATGCTGCCACGATTCCGAATGTGATGGGATCACGCGCGCTGACGCCAAATAACAAAGTTGACATCAGGCGGGTCAGAGCGACCGAGGCGACGAGGCCGAGAATGACTCCCAACCCAGCCAGCCTCATTCCCTGCCCCACCACCAACTTCAACACATCTTCTTTTTGCGCGCCCAACGCCATGCGGATTCCGATCTCGTGGGTGCGTTGAGAGACGGCGTAAGACATCACGCCGTAAAGCCCGATGGCGGCCAGCAGCATTGCCAGTCCGGCGAAAATGGATAGCAACAACATGGCGAACTTGCGCCGCAAGACCGATCTGGCCAACATGTCCTGCATGCTGCGGAGGTTGGCCAGCGGGATGTCTTTGTTCACGCTGGCGACCGCATTCTGCGCCGCGGTGGTGAGAGCCAATGGGTCGGAGGTCTTGCTGCGCACCACCATGTACGCAGAGGGCCAGTGCGCCTGGCCAAACGGCAAGTAAATCTCCGGGCGTGGCGCCGTTTCCAGGTCCTCATGCCGCACGTTGCCGACTACACCGACAATCTGGATGGGGCCGTCGAACGTCTCGAACTTTACGATGTACTTGCCGATCGGGTCCTGTCCAGGGAACACCTCGCGTGCCAGTTCTTCGTTGATCACGGCAACTAGAACCGAGCTATGCGCGTCCTGTTCGGACAGGTTGCGGCCCTTAAGCAACGGGATTCCCATCGTCTGGAAGTACAAGGGAGTGCTGATGCGAATATCGGCGTTGTATTTCTTACTGCTGCCGGGAAGTTCAAAGCCGCGGTCGCTGTTACCGCCGGAGAGCGGCACCCGGCTCACCGCTCCGGCAGACTGCACTCCCGGCAACGCCTGTAGCCGCTCCACGACTTGGTGGTAGAAGTCATCCTGCTGCGCCGGAGTGCTGGAAGTCGGAAGCCCTACGTTGAACACCAGCAGACGGCTGGTCTCAAAACCGGGATTCACTTCCATCAGGCGTACGAAACTCTTGATCAGGAGGCCGGAGCCGGCCAGAAGGATCAAGGAAAGTCCGACTTCTGCGACAACCAGCACAGAACGAGTCTTGCCATGACCGCCGGTGCTGCCGCGTTCTCCCTCTTTCAAATATTCATTCAGGTTTCCGCGCGAGGCGTGCAGCGCCGGGGCAAGGCCGAACAGAATTCCGCTGAGTACCGACACCATGATGCTGAAGCCCAGCACGTCACGATTCACGCCGATGGTGGTGAAATCGCGGATGTCGGGAGGACTCATGGCCAACAGAACCGGCACACACCAGGCGGCCAGGAGCACCCCGACAACCCCGCCTATCAGAGCCAGCAAAATGCTCTCGGTCAGCAGTTGTCGAATCACCCGCAGGCGGCTCGCGCCTAACGCCGCGCGGATGGAAACTTCCCGTGTCCGGCCAGTGGCGCGAGCCAGAAGAAGATTGGCAACATTCGCGCATCCGATGAGCAACACGAAAGCCACCGCCACCAGCAGGAGCAAAAGAGTTGGCCGGATGTCACCGACCTGCCAGTCCTGCATGCCGATGAGACTGACGCCGGCGTCCTTGTTGGCATCGGGATACTGTTTCTCCAGGCGAGCCGCGATGGCAGTCATTTCCTCGCGCGCCTGTTGCAGAGTTACTCCAGGCTTGAGGCGTGCCCAGGCATCCAGATAGTGGCGGTCCCGCGCTGAACGGGGATCCTGGTTGGGCAGAAGAGGATGGGCCGGCACGCCCCAGGCGGAAGGCAGCCAGAGCTCTCCGTAGTCGTCGGGATTAAAGCTTGCGGGCATCACACCGACTACGGTGTAGGGTTCGCCGTTGAGAGTGATATTGCGGCCGACCAGAGTACGGTCAGAACCAAAGCGACGCTTCCACAAGCCCCCACCGAGGACGACCACGTGATCACTGCCGGGCTGGTTATCGTCAGGCAGCAAAGTTCGTCCGAGCATAGCCGGCACGCCGAACAGCGGAAAGAAGTCGGTCGAGGTCATGACTCCGCGCACGCGCTCCGGACGATCGCCGCCGGTGAGATTCACCGGCGACCCGCGCGACGCCGCCATGTAGCTGAAGACGTGGTTTTCGCCCTGCCAGTCGATGTAGTTGGCGGGAGACGAAGAAGATCTGTCGCCTGTGCCGCGGTCGGATTCCCTGACGCTGAGAATGCGGGTGGCGTCTGGATAGGACAACGGGTGCAGTAGAACCGTGTCCACTACGCTGAAGATGGCTGTGGTGCTGGCAATACCGAGGGCCAGCGCGGCCACAGCGATGAAGGTGAATCCCGGGCTCTTGCGCAACATGCGCAGAGCGTAACGAACGTCTTGGATTAAGGTTTCCATGTTGGCTGCGCTTACGGTGTTGCTACTGCGGGAATCTTTGCCTGCGGATTGGCCGGATCGCTGGTGATCCAGCCGTCGAATAATTGAATGGTGCGGTGTCCGTAGGCGGCGTTCACTTCCGAATGTGTAACCTGGACGATCGTGGTCCCAGCGTCGTTCAGTTTCTTGAACCGATCCATGATTTCCTTGGCCTGGCTGGAGTGCAGATTGCCGGTAGGCTCGTCGGCGAGAATCAGCTTCGGATTCCCCACCACGGCGCGAGCCACGCCGACCAGTTGCTGCTGTCCCCCGGAAAGCTGGCTGGGGTAGAGGTCCTTCTTACCCACAATCTGGAAGCGATCCAGAATTTCCGCCACCATGCTGGCACGCTGGCCGCGGGAGATGTTGCGGTAGGACAACGGAACGTCAAGGTTCTCGTAAACCGTCAGGTTGTCGAGCAGGTGGTAGCTCTGGAAAACGAACCCGATGTATTTGCGGTTCAGCTCGGCGCGGTTCTTGCGGTCGAGCTTGTGGACCTCGTGCTCCAAAAAGTTGTATTCCCCGGCCCAGGAGTCGTCCAACATGCCGAGGATGCTCATTAGGGTGGATTTGCCCGAGCCGGAAGGGCCCATCACCGTGATGAACTCCCCGTCCCGAATGTCGAGGTTGATTCGGCGCAGCACGTAGGTGACACCGGCGCCGGTTTTATAGGTTCTCTCAAGATTGCGCAGCTGAATCATTTTTCGCTCCCAACAAACTCTTGGCGTCCTTTGCGTGGTCTTGGCGAACTTTGCGGTCACAAGCTCTTAACCGCGAAGATCGCAAAGCACTCGCTAAGATCGCTAAGAGATCGATCACTCTTCCCGCAACGCATCCAACGGATCGAGCTTGGTGGCGCGATACGCCGGGATGTAACAGCCGACTAGAATCAGCCCCAGCACGATCACGGGCACCAGCGAGAACGTTCCTAAGTCTCGCGCGCTCACTCCGAACAACAAACTCGCCATAAGGCGCGTCAGGCCGAAGGCTCCGACGACCCCTACAACTACGCCGGCCACGGCCAGCTTGGCTCCCTGGCCCATGATGAGGCGCAGAACACTGCGTCGTTGCGCCCCCAAAGCGATGCGGATTCCGATTTCCCGCGTGCGCTGCGAGACGGAATAAGCCATCACTCCGTAAATTCCGACCGCGGCCAAAGTCAAAGCCAGCGTGGCGAAAGTCCCGATCAACCACATATCGAAGCGCCGCAGCGACCCGGAATCCGAAACCATTTCTTCCATACTTTTCACGCCGTAAACCGGCACGGTTGCATCCACGTCGGCAACGGCCGCGCGGATCGAACTGAGCAGGCCCGTGCTGTTGGCGCTGCGAACCGCGATGCTCATCGTGCCTTCGAGCTGTGGCAGGAATGCCTCCGGTACCTGGGTGTAGGGGTAATAGGCAGTAGGTTCGACGTCGGTAACATCAGCCGCCCAATGCCGCACGTCCGCGGCTACTCCCACTACGGTGTACCATTCGCCTCCGGTAACCTCAGGCTTGAGGCGCTTGCCGAGTGCGTCTTCTTGGGGCCAATAAAGTTTGGCCAGGCTTTCGCTCACAACCGCGACCCGGGGAGCGGCGGCGGTGTCGTGATCGTTGAACTCCCGCCCACTCTTGAGCGCAATCTGCAAGCCGCTGAAGTATTCCGGGCCGATGGCGCGAAAACGGGTAACGATTGGAATCTGCGACGGCGGCGGCGGCGTACCTTCAATAGAGATCGCCATCGAGGGGTCGGAGCCGCTCATGGGTAGGTTTCTCGCCAGCACTGCGGACTGGATCCCCGGCAATGCCCGCACTCGCTCCAAAACCTGCTGGTAGAAGAGCGGGATGCGCTCGCCCTTGTATTGCGCGGGCGACGCGATGCGAAACGTCAACTCATCCCTGGGATTGAAGCCCGGTTCGATGCTCTCCGCGTGCCACAAACTCTTGAGAGATAACCCGGCTCCAATTAGAAGAATCGAGGCCAGGGCAGTTTCGGTGACCACCAGCACCACGCGGGATTTCCCGAAACCTCCGCTGCTGCCGCGCGAGGCTTCCTTCAGCGTCTCGCTAACATTGACGCGCGAGGCTGCGAGCGCGGGCACCACTCCAAACAGAATTCCCACTACGCCACACAGCAGAACCGTGTAGGCAAGCACGGTGACGTCAATGGCAACCGTATCTACCGACGGAATGCTGGCGGGATGAATTGCAACCAGCACTTTGACGGCGGCCCAGGCGAGAGCTAGTCCCAAAGCGCCTCCCAGTGCTGACAGCAGCACACTTTCGGTCAACAGTTGTAGGACCACCCGGCTGCGGCCGGCGCCGAGCGCCGTGCGGATGGAGAGTTCCCGCCGCCGCATGGTGCCGCGTGCCAGCAAGAGATTAGCCACGTTGGAGCAGGCGATGAGCAGCACAAATGCGACCGCTCCCATCAGCAACAACAAGACCGGCTTCACATCGCCATTCAGGAACACGCTCATGGGCATCAGCGTCACGCCGAAACCGCCCTCGCCCTTGGGGTCTTGCGCCTTCAATCGCGCTGCGATCGCGTTCAGCACGGTTTCTGCCTGCTTCCGCGTGCTTCCCGGGGCCAGCCGGGTAAACGCGAACATCCAGTGGACGTTGCGCGCGGACGCCTGCGCGTTCGTGGTCTCCAGTTGCAAGGGAACCCAAAACAGTTCCTGGTCGGTGAGCACGTGAAAACCGCGTGGCATCACGCCGACCACGGTGTAGGGAGCGCCGTCTAGATTGACAACCTTTCCCAAGATGCTGCTGCTCGATTCAAACCGTGTCTGCCACATCGCGTGGCTCAAAATCACGAACCCGCCAGCGCCGGGGCGATCTTCTTCAGCCGAGAATGAGCGCCCAAGAGCCGGCTGCATTCCCAACACAGGAAAGAGATCGTAGTTCACTTTGCCGCCGGCGATTCGCTCCGGAACGCCCTTCCCTGCCAGGTTGTAGCTAACTCCGGAGAACACGCCCATGTGCGCCAGAATGTCTCCCTGCTGCTGCATTTCCAGAAACGCAGGTGTGGAGAAAGCGTTGGGCTGTCCATTCGACATGGTTTTCCACACCACCATGATGCGATCGGGATCGCGAAACGGCAGCGAGTGCAGCAGCACCGAGTTGATTACGCTGAACATGGCGGTGTTCGCGCCGATGCCCAGCGCCAGCGTAAGGATGGCAACCACGGCAAAACCGGGCGACTTCCGCAACATGCGGAGTCCGTAACGAACATCCTGAATCACCTTCTCCATCTCAGCTCAGCCTCTTATTCATCGCGTAATGCCACCATGGGTTGCACTCTAGTGGCCCAATGCGCCGGCAAATAGCTGGCCAGGAGCACCGTCGCCAGCAGCAGAATCGAAGTCAGCACCAGAGTCAGCGGATTGAACAAGCTCACGCCATAGAGAAGACTCGACAACGCACGCCCGGCGACGAAAGTCGCAATCAGCCCCAACAGCAAGCCGAGGGCGGCCAGTCGCACCCCCTGACCGAGAATCAGCCGCAAGACGTCTCCGCGCTCGGCACCGAGGGCCACGCGAATTCCCAGTTCACGGGTTCGCAGTCGCACCGAATAACTGATCACTCCGTACAGACCCAGCGCCGCCAACAACAACGCGAGTCCGGCAAACATTGAAAGCAGGACAACCAGGAAACGGCGGCCGACTAGCGAACTGTCTACCCTCTGTTCCATGGTCTTCAGATCGTAGAGAGGCTGGTTGGGATCCACGCGACGTATCGCCGCCTGCATGGTGCCGGCCATATTCTCGGGATGTGTGCTGTCCGTGCGGACGACGATTTCGCCTGTTTGGTTCGGAAACTGCGCCAGAGCAAGAAAGTAGAAACCCTCCTTCACATCCGCTTCCAGCGAGCTGCTCTTGGCATGAGCCACGATTCCGACAATCGTCATCCACGGAGATTTATCGCCGAAATTGATGTGCTGACCGATGGGATCCTCATTCGGCCAATACTGATGGGCTAGCGTGGTATCGATGATGGCCACGAGCTCGGTCTTCGCCCGATCTTCGGGCGTAAAGAATCGTCCGCGGAGCAGTGGGATGCGGAGTGCGGAAAAGTAATCCGGAGAAATGAGTCGAATACTGCCGTGCGGGCCGGGATCGTTCGGCGCCGTGACCCGCCCTTTGATGCTGAAGGATGACAACCCTCCATTGTTCGAGAATGGCAGAGCGTCGGCGAGAGCAGCATCCTTAACGCCCGGGATACTCTTCAGCTCCCGTTCGGCCGCGGTCAGGAAAGCTGTCTGTTGCTCGTCCGTTTTATAAGTAGGTGGAAGCGAGAATACGGCGGTCATGAGCCCATGCGGCTCGAAACCCGTGTCCAGACGCTCCACCTCCGCCAGACTGCGGAGCAATAATCCCGCGCCCACCAATAACAGCATCGCCAGACCGATCTCGCCAATGACCAAAACCGAGCGCAGACCTTGCCGCACTCTGCCGGAGGTACCCGAGCGGCCGCCCTCTTGCAGCACCTGAAACCAGTGGCTGTGAGTGGCGTGCCAGGCCGGCACGGTTCCGCACAAAAGCACGCAGAGAACGCCAACGACGGAGACGAACACCAATACTGGTCCGCCCATGTGGACGGTAAGATTGCCGGCTAGACTCGCGGGTGCGAGCAAAAGCAACAGAGGAATCGCGAAGTGTGCGAGCAGCAAACCGAGCAAGACTCCCACCACGGCGAGCACCAGACTTTCCAGCAGCGCCTGTTGAATCAGCCGCCCCTTGCCTGCGCCGAGGGCGATCTGAATGGAAACTTCGTGTTGTCTGCCAGTAGCGCGTGCCAGCAGCAGGCCGGCAATGTTGGCGCAGGCGATCAGCAATACCGTAGCAACAGCTGCGAGCAGAATGGCGAGCGGCTTGCGCAGGTTGCCGGCTACAAACTCGACCAGCGGCATGGCAAACATACCCCAACCGGCGCTTTGGCCGTAGCTGTTCTGACCCTCCGCGGCGATTTCCTGCGCGGTGCGCAGACGGAGAAACGCGTTCGCCTGCTCGACGCTTACGCCGGGGCGCAAGCGCGCAACCCCAAAGAGACTCTCGTTGAAGCGGGACTTGCGGTCAAAGTATTGGCTGGCTGGAAGCGCGATCGGCGCCCACAGCTCAGTGCCGTTGGGCCAATCGAAGTCCGGACCCATCACGCCCACCACCTGGTACGACTCCTGATTCAGCAAAAGACTTTTCCCCACCATGGCAGGATCGCCGCCGAATCTTTGTTTCCAGGCGTGGTAGGACAGGACGACTTCACGATTGGCATTGGGCTGGTCTTCCTCAGGACGGAAAACCCGTCCCCGGTAGGGGCTAGCCCAGAAAACGTCGAACCACTGCCAGGAAACGTTCGCGCCAATCAACCTCTCCGGCGTGGTGCCATTGCCGCTGTAGTTGAAGTTTGCAGCCTGAAGGACGGCAGCGGAAGTCACAACGTCTTTGCCGGTCACCGCGTCGCCAAAGTCCGGGGCAGAAATGCCAATGTTGGAAAGATCTGCCAACGCGTATTTCACTCGCAGGGCAATCACGCTTTCAGGATGAGGAATGCCACTGGGATTCAGCAGAATGGCGTTCATCACGCTGAAGACGGCGACGTTCGCGCCGATACCGAGCGCTAACGTCAACGCTGCAACCAGAAAGAAACCTGGGCTCTTGCGCAGACCGCGAGTCGCGTAACGCAGATCGTGCAGTGTTCCCGTCATCTGTCTTCCTCCTTACTCCCACCTCAGCGCCACCATGGGATCGACCTTCATGGCGTTTCTCGCCGGTACATAGCAAGCTGATAACGTCACCGCAATCAGAAGGCCGGCAACACTGGCGAAGGTCGCCGGATCGCTGGGACTGGTCCCGAACAACAGGCTGGCTAGGAGTCGCGTGGCTGCAAGCGCCACAGCGGTTCCGATGGCAATGCCGAATCCGGCAAGAACCAGGCCTTGATGTAGAACCATTCGCAGGACGTCGGTCCGTTGTGCGCCCAGCGCCACGCGAATGCCGATCTCCCGGGTGCGTTCCTCAACGCTGTAAGAAACCACACCGTAAATTCCCGTGATGGCGAGCAACAGCGCCATCCCCGCAAACACTCCCAGCACCACGGTGCTGAACCGTGCCCGCGCCAGCGAGACCCAGAGCAGGTCCTCCATGGAGCTGATGTCAACCACCGGTTGATCTTTGTCCAGGCTCCAAACCGCTTGCCGGACCCCAGGCGCCAGCGCCAGCGGGTCGCCGTCGCTACGAATGACCAGGGTCATGAAGTTGTACGCGAGTTCGGGATGCGGCCAATAAGCCGTAGCGTTAACCTCGGCATCAAGGCCGGCATGTTTCACGTCGCCCACCACTCCGATCACCTGGCTGGGCACGTCCACATCCTTCATATGAATCGTGACGCGCTTTCCGAGCGGGTCTTCGTTCGGCCACAATTTCCTGGCCATCGACTGGCTGATGACAAGCGTGTGAGTAACTTCCCGCGCCTCGCGGTCGGTGAACGATCTTCCACTCAGCAGTGGAATTCCCAGCGTCTCGAAGAAATGCGGTTCGACGACCGCGACATCGACCTCGGGCTGTTCAGCGGCGGGAAGCGGCGGCCGTCCTTCAACTTCCACTCCTGTGCTGGCAATGCCCCCGGTGAACGGCAAGTACGCATCGGCGCTGGCCGAGCGCACCCCCGGCAATTGCCGGATACGCTCGAGCAATTGCGCGTAGAACTCGGATATTTTCGCGTCGTCCTTATACTTGGAACTCGGCAGTTCCACTCGCGCCGTCAATATCCCTTTCGACTGGAAGCCAGGATCAACCGCCGTCAAGCGGCTGAAGCTGCGAATCAGAAGGCCCGAACCGGCAAGCAAAACCAGAGCCAGCACGATTTCCGCCACCACAAAGCTGTTCCGCGTTCGCCCGCCATGCGCTCCCTCGGAGCCGCCGCGGCCGCCTGCTTTCAGTTCTTCATGCGGGCGCCCACGAGCGGCGTGGACTGCGGGTACAACCCCGAAGAGAAGGCCAGTCACAACGGCAATGCCTGCGGTGAAGGCAAGAACGCGCAGGTCTACTTCCGCGCCTTCCAGTGGGATCAAACCTTTGGGAGCAAGTGCGAGAAGTGCGCTGGCGCTCCCGCGTGCCAGGAGCAGGCCGGCTGCCGCGCCCATCGCCGCAAGAAGGAAACTTTCTGTAAGGACTTGACGAATGACCTGCCACGGTTTTGCGCCCAGCGCGACGCGGATGGCAATTTCGTGGCTCCTCGAATTGGAGCGCGCGAGCAGGAGCGTGGCCACGTTCGCGCAGGCGATCAGCAAAACCAGTCCCACCGCCCCCAACAGAACCCGCAAGGCAGGCTCAATGGCGCCTACGAACTGTGTGCGCAGCGGAACCAGATTCACCGTCCAATTCTTCATCGACTCCGGATCCTGAGCTTCCAAACTGAGTGCCAGGCTGGTCATGGCGGACTGCGCCTGCGGCAAAGTCACTCCCGGACGCAATAAGCCAACGGCCTGTAAATAACGCCCGTGGAAACTGGGGTCTTTCTCGGAGAAAGTCATCGGCAGCCATGCCTGGGGCTGTACCTGTCCGAAAGATCCGTGCTTGACAAAAAACTGGAACCCACGCGGCATCACGCCCACCACCGTTTGCGGCTTGCCATTCAACACAATGTTGCGGCCGACAATTCGCGGATCGGAACCGAAACGGCGCTGCCATAGCTCGAAGCTGAGCACCACCACGTCGTTGGCGCCATCCACACTGTCCTCAGAAGCCAGCAGAGTGCGGCCCAGCGCCGCGTTCACACCCAACAGAGCAAAGAAGTTGGGGCTCACCTCCTGCACATTGAGCCGCTCTGGGGTTGCGCCTCCGGTCAGGACCTTGGTCCAGTTGAAGCACGCAGCGGTTTGCTCAAATACGGTGGCGTGCTCTCTCCAGTTCAGAAACGTTGCGGGCGAAGTGTTGTTCTCCTGCTCGCCGTCAGGCAGGCGTCGTTCCCAGATCATCACCAACCGATTTGCGTTGGGATAAGGCAGCGGGCGGATAAGCACCGCATTCACCACGCTGAAGATCGCAGTATTGGCGCCAATGCCTAGCGCCAGCGTAACGACAGCGACCGCGGCGAAGCCGGGACTCTTCCGCACCATGCGAAAGCCATAGCGGAGATCCTGAAGCAAGGCTTCCATATCACTCGTACCTCAGGGCCACCATGGGATCGACTCGCGTGGCCCGGCGAGTGGGAATCCAGGCCGCGAACAAAGCCATCAGCCCGACCAGCAGCGTCACTGCCACCAGTGTTAAGGGATCGTAATTGGACACTCCGAACAGTTGGCTGCCAATCAGACGGCCCAGCACCAGCGCCGCCGGCAACGCCAGCGCAATGCTCACCCCTGCCAGCCGTGCCACTTCGATCAAAACCATCTGGGCCACATTGCCACGGCTTGCGCCCAGGGCAATGCGAATTCCAATCTCGCGCGTGCGCTGCACGGTAGCGTAGGCCAGCACGCCGTAGAGGCCGACGGCCGCCAGCAATGTCGCCAATACGCCGAAACTCGCTGCCAGCAGGGCGATCATTCGCTCTGTGCTCAGGTTGTCATTGATCTGCTCGTCCATGGTGCGCATGGTGTCGAGGGCTAGTTTCGAATCCAGATTGCGCATGGCTGCGCTCACCGTGGCTTCGGTGGCCTGTGGCGCTTGCCAGGTACGCACATAGAATTCCAGCGGGATGAATCCCGCTTCTTTCGCCTGAAGATAAGGAACGTACACCGTCCGCCTGATCTCGTTACGCACGCCATAATGGCGCGCATCCCCTACCACGCCCACAATCTCCATGTCAGGCTTGTCATCCCGGTTTCCGCTACTCATCAAAAAGTGGCCAACCGCCTGCTGCGCGCTGCCGAAGTAGTGGCGTGCCAGGCTTTCATTCACAACCGCGACCTTGGCGGTGTCCGGGCCATCCTGCTCACGGAAAGTGCGCCCCGCGACGACAGGTTTTTCCAGCGTGGAAAAATAACCCATGGTGACCACCGACCATTCCGCGTCCATGTCTTCATCGTCTTTGGCTACGTAGCCCCCAATGGCAATCGTTTTTCCCTCGGTGTTTCCCGCGAGTTCAGGATCATTCGTGGCCGCGACGGAGTGCACCCCTGGCAGAGCTGCCAGCGTGCCTTCCACCCGGCGAAACAGTGCGGGAATGTCCTTGGGGTCATAGCCCGCTAGTTTGGCGTCAATGCCGAACGTGAGTAGATGATCGGTGGAGAAACCCACATTCAAGGTTTTCAGGTTGTAGAGGGTGCGAATGAACAAACCCGATCCCACCAGCAGCAGCAGACTCAATCCGATCTGCAGGCCGACCGAGACCCGGCGGAAGCGCAAGCCGCCACCAGCGACTGTCGTGGTCTGTTGTTTGAGCGCCGGCGTCAGATCGGGCCGCCAGAACTGGATGGCGGGAGCCAGGCTAAACAACAGGCTCACCACAATCGCCAGACCGAAGTTGAAAACAAGAATCCGTAGGTCGGGCTGAGAGGAAAACGGCGTCTGGCCGTTGTCGTCTGCCAGCATTCTGCGCAACAACAAAGCCGAGACCTGTGGCGCCAGAATCACCGCCAGGCTGCCACCGGCCACTCCCAGCATCGCCCCTTCAATCAGTAACTGGCGAACGATGCGTCCCCGGCGCGCGCCCAGCGCATAGCGGATGGACATCTCGCGTACCCGCCCTGCGGCGCGCACCAGCAGCAGACTGGCGACGTTGGCGCACGCGATCAGCATGACCAGGCCCACCATGCCCATGAGGATCAACAGCGGCGTCCGAATATTCTCCCGCAGCGGTGAGTATCCACGACCTCCGTCGAGCAGCGTGAGATGACTCTTGTCGATGAACCGTTCCTTGAACGACGCCGAGTGAGCCTTGATGGTCTTGAATTCTTCCGTCCGCAACCCCCGCCACAAAATGTTGACGCCGGCTTCAGCCTGGGCAGCTGTGGTTCCGGGTTTAAGGCGGGCAAAAATGTTCAGCCATTTCGAACGGTGGTTATCCAGATCGTTCCAGCCCGGCGTAATTTCCGGTTTCATCATCATGGGGACAAAGAAGTCCGGTGAATCCCCGACCACCACGCTGTGAAACCCGGGTTGCACCACGCCAATCACGGTGAAGGGATGGCTGTTGAGAAGCACCGTCTGATTCAGAATGCCGGGATCGGCGCCAAAACGCCGTTGCCAGGAAGTGAAGCTCAGTACCACGAGCGGATTCGCGTTCTGTGCAGTGTCGTCGGACTGCACGAACAAACGGCCAAGTGCAGGCCGTAGTCCCAGGGTCTCGAAGTAGTTGCCGCTGACCAGTTCCGTATTCACCAGTTCTGGCTGCTTATGCCATTCCAGACCGACCTGAGTAAAATACGTAGCCAGGACCCCACTGAACACAGTGGTCTGATCGCGCAAGTCGCTGTACATGGGATAGGAAAAATAATCACCAGAGTTGTTGCCGCGCGCGTTTATGCGACCTGAGTCCGCTCCGGAAGATCGAAATTGCACCAGCTCTTGCGGATCACGTACCGGCAGACGGCGTAGGAGCACTTGATCAAACAACGTAAAGATCGCGGTGTTGGCGCCAATGCCCAGCGCCAACGTGATGACGGCAACGATGGTGAAGACGGGACTCTTCGCCATCATGCGAAGACCATACCGAACATCCTGCAACAGGGATTCCATTAGCCAACCTCAACGCTCTCCTCGACGACCCTGCCATCGAATAGGTGGATCTGACGGTCGGCGTGACGGGCAAAACGGGGATCGTGCGTCACCATGCAGATGGTCGCGCCTTCGCGATGCAGGTCGCGCAACAGGTCCATCACGGCCTCGGCGTTGCGCGAGTCCAGGTTTCCGGTAGGCTCGTCCGCCAGCAGGATGGAAGGCGTTCCCGCCAATGCGCGCGCTACCGCCACGCGCTGCTGCTGACCTCCGGAGAGCTGCGAGGGATAGTGTTTGGTGCGGTGATTCATGCCCACGCGTTCAAGAGAGACGTGCACGCGCTCCTTGCGTTCGGTGGACGGCATGCCGCGATACGTCAGAGGCAGTTCGACGTTCTCGTAAACGTTGAGATCACCGATGAGATTGAAACTTTGAAAGATGAAGCCGATCTCGCGGTTGCGAATGCGTGAGCGCTCACTGATATCAAGATTCGCCACCGAATTGCCATTCAATACGTAGGTCCCGTCGCTCGGCGAATCGAGCAGCCCGATCAGCGCCAGCAGCGTCGACTTGCCCGATCCCGAAGGACCTGCAATCGACACGTACTCGCCCTTGCGAATCTGCATGTGGATTCCGGAGAGCGCGTGGGTCTCGACTTCATCGGTGTAGAAAACCTTGGTGATGTTCTCCATGCTAATCATGGTTCCCGCGTCAGCCATCGAAGTTCCTTTCCAATGTCTTTGATCTCTGCTATTCCAACCGAATCCGGTCGAAGTTGTCCCAGCGCGACATGTCCGACAGAATGACCTGGTCGCCCTCTTTCAACCCTTGCAGAATTTCGACCGTATTCACCGAACTGCGACCGAGCTTCACCTGGGCACGCACCGCATTGTTCCCATCCGGCTCCAGCTTGAACATTCCGACCGTGCTCTGCTCCTGCCCGAACGCCGGACGCCCCACATAGAGCACGTTCTGCATCTTCTCCAGATCGATGGTCCCATCCACGCTGAGGTCCGGCCGCGCACCTTGCGGCAGCGCACTGTCCAGAGCCACGTCAACGGTCACCGTCCCATTCACAACCGACGGATCAATCCGCACAACGTGACCAGGAATGACACCGTTATGTGTATCCACCGAAGCCGGCTGGCCCAGCTGGATGTCTTTGGCCTGGGTCTCGGCGATCTTCAGCTCCGCCTTAAGCCGCTGCGGCTGGACCACCTTGGCTAGAGTCGTCCCGGGAGTCACAAACTGGCCGATCTTGAGCGTTTGCTCTTGCAGAACTCCGTCAATCCCGGCGCGCACCCGCAGCCGGTCGAGCTGGCTCTTCTTCAGTCCCGCCAGCGCCCGAAACTCCTCGACCTCGGCCTGCTTAGCTTGCAATTGGGCAATCAGAACTTCGCTGCTGTTGGTCAACCGCTGCTTCTCAATGTCATTGCGGGTGGAGAGCTCCTCCGCCTTCTGACTGGAAACTTTCTGACTAAGTTGCGAGATGACGCCCAGCTTCGCCAGTTCGGTGTCGATGTCCGACTGCATTTTGGCCTGGCTGTATTCCGACTGCGCCTGCGCCGACAGCGACTTCTGCGCCAACACCTGGCTGGCGAGGCCGACTTGCAGATTCTTGTAGTCGGCTTCGGCGGCTTTCAGCTTCCACTCGGAGTCGAGCGCTTCCTGAGTGAGTTGCGGATTGCTCAGTTCGAGCAAGATGGTGTCAGCTTTGACCTGGGCGCCGGGAAGCTCGAGTATCTTCTCCACCCGGCCTTCGGTGACCGCGGGCAGGAACTGGATCGAGCCTTCCATCGGAACCAGAGTTCCCAGTCCGCGCACCTGCCGCAGGACCGAGCCGCGTTTCACCGTATCAACCCAAACCGTGGAACGTTCAACCGTGGGCGCTGCCGGCTTGAGCCGTGACAGCCCCATGGTCACTAAGGCAAGCAGCACAATTCCGACCGCTATATAAATGATTTGCCGCCGACGTTTCTGGCGGGCGACATTAGGCCGAGCGATATCCATTTGCAGGTTGTAAGGGCACGCCCGCTACCACAGGACAACACCAGGCAAGCATCATATAATAAAAGAGTTAAATCGATTATCCAGTGCGTGCGGAGGACGACTTCTGTTCAATCGTGGGAGCAAGTGTCCGAATCCGGACAGATTCTCGGAGTTGCACCCTCCAGAATCCATCCGGTATGCTGGCTTTACTCTCGTCGGGTTATCAGCGGCAAATCTAAGGAGAAATAATGACCGGCAACGCCCGCAACTATCTTCTAGTAGGACTGGTGCTTCTCATGGCAGGAACAACTTTTGCTGCGTCCAATATCTACGACTTCACCCTCCCCAATATTGACGGCAAATCTATGCCCTTGGCCGACTTCAAAGGCAAGGTCGTGCTCATGGTAAACGTGGCCAGCCAATGCGGATACACTCCGCAATACTCTGCCCTCGAAGCTATTTATGAAAAGTTCAAGGCCCAGGGCTTCGTGATCGTCGGCTTCCCCGCCAATAACTTCGGCGCTCAGGAACCCGGCACCAACGAAGAGATCAAGACTTTTTGCACCCGCAAATACAGCGTGACCTTTCCCATGTACAGCAAAGTATCGGTAAAGGGTGACGACCAAACGCCTCTTTACCAGTATCTGACCAAGGACACGCCCGCTCCCATCTCCGGCGACATCAAGTGGAACTTCACCAAGTTTCTGGTGGATCGCAAGGGCAACGTGGTGCAGCGCTTCGAGTCCAAAATCACGCCCGATTCGCCGGAGGTAACCTCGGCCATCGAGCAACTGCTCAAGCAGTAGAAAGTTTAGTCTGGCTTATTGAGAAATCCAGCCGGCAGCGCCCGGTCTTGGCTGAGTGCTGAAAGCTGAGTGCTGAAAGCTCCCATGGACTTCGATCAACTGGAAACGTTTCTTGCCGTTGCCCGGCACTTGAGCTTTTCACGCGCCGCCGACAAACGCTTCCGTACCCAGCCGGCAATTTCATCCCAGATTCGTCTGCTGGAGGAAGAGGTGGGAGCCAAGCTGCTCGACCGTTCCGGCGGCAAGGTTTCGCTTACCGCGTCCGGCAAGCTGTTCCTGAAATTTGCGGAAGAGTTGATGGAGTCTCGCAAGGCCATGCTGTCCGGCATCGCCGAGACGGAGCGTGTGCCCCGCGGTGAAATTATCGTCGGGGCCAATGAAGGGACCTGCCTGCACATTCTGCCGGAAGTCTTCGCGGAATTTAAGAAGCAGTATCCGGACGTGAACATCAGCATCACCCGCTCCGACTACGCCAGAATTCTGGAGTCGGTGCTCGACAACTCGGTGGATTTCGGCGTGGTTTCGTTGCCGGTTGACGACGCCCGCCTGAAGGTGGTCCTGATTCATCGCGACGAACTGGTCATCATCGTTCCTCCGCAACACCCACTGGCCGGAAAGAAGTCGGCCACGGTTGCTGAAGCGGCAAAGTTCGCGCTGGTCGTGCCCAAAGGTGGGCACACTCGCGATGCTCTGGAAGATCTGTTCTTTGAACACAAGCTCAAGCCCAGGTACATCATGGAGCTCGACTCCAGCGAACTGTTGAAGCGCTTTGTGGCCGCCGATGCTGGCATCGGTTTCATCGCCCGCTCCAACGTGCTGGAGGATGTGCGGGCGAGCGCATTGACCACCGTTTCCATCTCCGATGCCACCATCCGTCGTGACCTGGCGCTGGTGTTTCGCAAGGACAAGTCGCTCAGCCGCGCCGCTCTCGCATTCATTGATATTGCGGTCCGAATTAAGGGCGTGGACGCAGTCGCGGGCAAACCGTGACCGCAAGGCTTTCCCTCGCGAACCTTCGCGGCTCCCTTTGCTGGGCCTACGCCCTGCTCTGCGCGGGCAGCGTGGTCGCCCAAACTCCCAAGCAGATGCCAGCCTCGGCGTATCAGCTCATCGCCGTCACCGTCACCGGAAGCGGGCGCTACAAACCAGAAGAGGTCGTCGCCGCCGCCGGCTTGCAGATCGGCCAGACCGTGAAAGAAGACGATTGCAAAACCGCATCCCGGCTCCTCGCTGACAGCGGCGCCTTCCGCGACGTCGCCTTTAGTTTTAGCTACTCCGTGAAAGGCACCAAAGTGGAATTTCAGGTGCAGGACTCGCCCGACTTCGTGCCGGCGAGGTTCGAGAACCTCGTCTGGTTTTCAGATCGAGACCTCGCTGAGAAGCTCCATGCCCGGGTCCCCCTCTTCCACGGCCAGCTTCCGATCCACGGAGACCTGGTCGACCAGGTCTCGTTAGCGCTACAAGCACTGTTGATCGAAGAAAAGGTGGAAGGGCGCGCCGACTACACGCGGGTGAGCGCTGAGGGTGGGCCGACGGAGGCGTTTGACTTCAGCGTGACCGGTCAGCGAATCACCATTCGTGAGGTCCAATTCCCAGGAGCCGATCCCAGCCTGCTGCCGGTGTTGCAAGTTGCGGCCAAAGCACTCGGCGGGAAGGAATACTCTCGCGATGCCATACGGGCAGAAGCCGAAAAGAACTTTCTGCGTTTCTACTTGCAGCGAGGGTACTTGAAGGCTGCGCTCGGCGAACCCGAGGCCAACGTGGTAAAGCGCGACCAGCAGGAGACAACAGTGGATGTGGTCTTCCGCCCCAACCCCGGGGCGCAGTACAAGTTGGCGGCGCTTGAGATCTCGGGCAATAGAGTCTTGCCCGCCCAGGCGCTACGGAAATTGATCCCCGCGCAGATTGGCGAGCCGGTTAACGTGATCGGAATGGAAGATAACGTGGCCGCGCTCCAACACCTTTACGGCACGCGCGGGTACATGGCGGCGGCAGTCAACGCACGCCGGGAAGTGGACGACCAGGCGTCCTCCGTCAAGTGCGTCCTCACCATCAGCGAAGGCGACGTTTATACCATGGGCGACTTGGACATTCATGGGCTCGACTCAAAAGCTACCGCTCAGATGCAGACTGCCTGGGCACTGCGCTCGGGCGATACCTACAACTCGGACTATCCCCGGCAATTTGCCGAGCAAGCGGAAAAGAAACTGGCTTCCTTAGGGGACTGGAATATCAGCATCCACGAATCCGTCAACCCGAAGGATAAGACGGTGGACGTAACCCTGCGATTCGACCCCAAAACCTGACTGTTTGTGTCGCTGCATCCGGGTGCGAGATCAGTTTTTACAACTTCCGGCTTGGGGTTTGGTAGGCTTATTTTCAGACGGCAAAACCTTCAAGGAGTGAACGATTCATGAGATGCAGTTCCAAGAAACTCATTGCGCTATCGGCTACGTTCGTACTGGCCACACTACTCACCACTGCGGCTTTCGCGGCGAAAGTTCAGACCTTCACCGGCATTGTCAGCGATGCCATGTGCGGGGCCACGCACATGATGGAAGGCGACCCTGCGTCTTGCTTGCGCACCTGCGTGAACAAGGGATCGAAGTACGCTCTGGTGGTGGGGGACAAGGTCTACACTTTGGATACCAGCAGCCCAGCAACCCTGGATGCACTCGCCAAGCTGGGCGCCCAGAAAGCTACGGTCAAGGGCACGGTCGACGGCGATACCATCGCCGTCAGCTCGGTCGCCGCCGCCAAGTAGTGCCGGTTCGAGAATTGCCGAATCGCAACCGAGCTTGACAACGCTTTGGTCGTTTTTCGTAAATTTCATGGAACTGGGTCGCCTTCCTGATCGTACCTACTGTCGTCTGTTTATCCATTAAACATTGAGGGAAGACAAATTGAAGACCATTCATTCTTTATTTCTATGCGTCGCAGCTTTCCTGGCTCCGCAAGGGGTCTATGCGCAAGCGCCAAGTCAGACGGCCACACAGCCACCGGCCTTCGAGCAGAAGCTGCGCGAGGCTCGTTATGACCTCCGTCTGGAGAATGGCAAGTTTGCGGGCGGCGCGGCTCCCGTGTTGGAAGGCGCCATCGCCAATGCGCAGTACGTGCTCATTGGCGAAGACCACATTACTCGCGAGATCCCCCAATTCACGACTGCAGTCTGCGACCTTATGGGGCCGCAGGGGCTATCCGCCATGGCCGTCGAGATTGGTCCACAGGTTGCGGAGTTTGTTTCGGCGTCATTTGGCAAGCCCGACCGGCTCGCCCGCACCACTGCGCTCATCCATCAGTATCCGAACAGCATTGCCTTCATGGACGTTGGACAAGAAAATGATCTGGCGGCGCATTGTGCAGAAGTTGCTCACAACCGGCACTTTCATCTTTGGGGTCTTGACCAGGAGTTCGTCGGCTCAGCCGGTTGGCTGCTGGACCAGATTCTAGCCACACATCTCGGCCCGGCTGCAACCGCCGCAATCACCCGCCTCAAGAGCGAGGAGCAGCAGGACGCGGCGCGTGTCAAGGAAACTGGCGATCCGTCCAAGCTCTTCTTGTTCGCCGCTTCGGATTCTGAACTCGCGGAAGCTACTGCCGTTCTGCAACGCGAGGGGAACGCAACCGCGAATACCCTCTTTCGCGAATTGGTGGAAAGCCACGAAATCTACCTCAAGAATATGCAAGGCTCACCCGACTCCAATAGCCAACGCGCCCAGCTTCTAAAAGCTAATTTTCGACTCGACATGGAGAGGGCCACCGCTGGTGACCGCTCGCAGAAAGTGCTGGTCAAATTCGGGGATTGGCACCTCTATAAGGGCTTTAACCCGCTTCACCAGCGCGATTTGGGCAACTACGTCGCCGAAATGGCGGACGGGCAAGGCATCTCATCGCTACATATTTGCGTTTTGGGGGCCAAGGGTACGCACCGACTGTTTGCCGGCTACGATCAACCTACCAAGCTTGAGAAGTTCGTTATGGAGGAGGATCCGGACTACCTCTGGCTAAAGCCCGCGATCGACAACCAGATTGCGGAGGCTTGGACGCTCTATGATCTCCGCAAGCTGCGCTTTGCGAAAATGGGTCCGGTGGATCCGGGCTTGGAACGGATGATCTACGGCTATGACCTGCTGGTGATCGTTCCGGAGCTGACTCCAGCCGACTTAATCCAATAGCCGTATTCCACCCGGCTCTGGGTTCCGCCGAAAATTTTGGCCCTGTAACCCAATTTTCATATTGCCTGCGGGATGCGCTGTGTTAAATTTGACCCTCAACCCACCCGGCAGCGGAGGAAAATGAATTGGGCAAAGACATGGTCCCCAAACGAATATTTTTTACCAAGGGGGTCGGCAAGCATCGGGAACGTCTCACATCCTTCGAGCTGGCGTTGCGTGACGCCGGCATTGCCGCCCAGAACCTGGTGCGGGTTTCATCCATCTTTCCGCCGAATTGCAAGCTCGTAGCTCGGTCCCAGGGACTGAAATATCTGAGTCCCGGCGAGGTAGTTTTTGCCGTCGTCGCGGAGAATTCCACCCGCGAGCCGCATCGTCTTCTGGCTTCAAGTATCGGTGTAGCCATTCCCGCTGACCGCAACACTTACGGCTACTTGAGCGAACATCACTCGTTCGGAGAAACCGACAACGCCGCGGGTGATTACGCTGAAGAACTGGCGGCTGAGATGCTGGCGACGACGTTGAACGTGGAATTCGATCCCGATCGCTCCTGGGACGAGAAGAAGGAAATCTACCGCATCTCAAACAAGATCGTACGCACGGCGAACGTGACGCAATCGGCTGTGGGTGACAAGCGGGGGCTCTGGACTACCGTGATTGCGTCGGCGGTGTTGATCTTCGATTAATTCACTTCCGTGTTGCCGCCTTCACCTTTTTCTTTGCCGGCGAAGACTTGTCTTTCCCCAGCCTTTCCAGCACGGCGGCAACGATGATGGGCAAACCCACGGTGGCGTCCACAAATACTTCCCCGAACTTCCCGCCCTCGGCCGGAGGCACGAACTTGCCCCATGAAATGGCTTCGCTATACGGGCTGCCCGACAATCCTCCCCAGTACACTGGCTCGGGACAAATCCGCACCCCATAGTGATAGCGCTTCAGCGGAACATTCTCCCCCATACGGCGGTGGCGCAACTCAATAAACGGCCCGAATTGTTGCGACCAGTTGCGGGGCACGCCACCCCCGATGGTGAAAATCCCCAGGCGGGTTTGCCGCAGCAGGGTGGCGGCGAAGTGTTCCAGATCCTCGAAGGGATCAAACCTGATTTTGTGACGGCCAGTGGACTCGCGCATGCGATTATTCAACGCCACATCCAGGCCCAACTCGGAATCGGTGAAAGCCGGCACAAACACCGGAACGCCCTTTTCATAAGCGGACTTCAGAATGCCCCGCTGATCCTTCGCATGTTTCGCCAGGTATGCACCGATGGCGTGGTTCAGCTTGTAGGAGCACATCACTTCGGCCTGGTCCCACCCTTCTAACACGTGCGACATCACTTCCTCGACCTCGTCCAGGTTGGTCTCCGGCTCCAGCGTGTCGTAAACCCGGTTGTAACCCTGCTCGTAGAGTTCGGTGTCAGGCACATCGGGGTTATAACGGAAATGAGCGCGGCCGGTGGCTTCCACCAGTCCATGTGCCATCAACGCCCCAGTGGAAACGATCGCATTGACGATGCCGCGGTCGATCAGTTCGGTAATGATGAGTCCCTGTTTGGCGACGGTCATGGCCCCGGCCAGAGTCATGACGACAAAGCACTCTTCATCGCGGGCCATGGCCTCCAGCACATCCACGGCCTCGCCCAGCTGCCGCCCAGTGAAAGCCGTCTTACCCATCGCCCGCACCAGGTCGTCAATGGTGCGCACCTTGGTCAAATCCAGCGGCTCCAGCGGAGTCAGCCGGTCTTCGATCGGGTTGTGGAGCTTCCGATCAATGCCGCTGCCGTCGTGATTGCCATGCTTCATGCTCGCATCTCCGAGTCTCTTCTCTTGAAGTACTACTCTACTAGAAGGCGGCGACCTCCTGCTACCGCAGCCAACTGAGAACTGAGAACCGGGAACTCGAAACTGGTATTCTATTTCCTCACTGGTGCGCGTCGATGAACCTGCCGCCTGACAAATTCCGTGTCGGACTGATTCAGATGTCGGCGACTCCCGATCCCGATCAGAATCTCGAGCGCGCCATCGAGCGCGTACGCCAGGCGGCGGCGCAGGGGGCGCAGATCGTCTGTCTTCCTGAACTTTTCCAGACCCAGTACTTCTGCCAGCGTGAGGATGCTGCTCTGTTTGATCTCGCCGAGACCATACCCGGGCCGAGCACGGCTAAACTCTCTGAAGTAGCCAAACAGTTGAAAATCGTGCTGATCGCATCGCTCTTCGAAAAGCGCGCAGCCGGCGTTTATCACAATACAGCGGTGATCTTTGATACCGACGGCGCCATGTGCGGCCTATATCGCAAGATGCACATCCCCGACGATCCTCTTTATTACGAAAAATTCTACTTCACGCCCGGTGACCTCGGCTTCCGCGCCTTCGACACCGGAGTGGGCCGGGTCGGCACGCTGGTCTGCTGGGATCAGTGGTATCCCGAAGGCGCGCGCTTGACCGCGCTACAGGGTGCGCACGTGCTGTTTTATCCCACGGCAATCGGTTGGCATCCGGCCGAGAAAGCGGAATTCGGCGAAGCTCAGCACGACGCCTGGCGCACCATTCAACGCTCCCACGCGATTGCCAACGGCGTTTACGTCGCAGTGGTGAATCGCGTAGGTTTTGAAACCGGAGACATCCGCGGCAAATCTGCCCCTGGGGCCGGGTTGGAATTCTGGGGTGGATCGTTCTTATGCGACCCCTTCGGCCGGATCATCGCAGAGGCCTCCCCTGACAAAGAAGAGATTTTGCTAGGTGAAGTGGACATTCGGGCGCTCGAAGACATTCGCCGCAACTGGCCGTTCCTGCGCGACCGCCGCATCGACAGCTACGCCGCCATCACCAGTCGGTTGATTGATTAGCCCATGACTCACAACTTGCGCATGCCGGCGGAATGGGAACCGCATGACGCCACCTGGTTGGCGTGGCCGCATTACAAAGACGACTGGCCGGGCAAATTCGAGCCGATTCCCTGGGTGTATGCGGAAATCATTCGTCACTTGGCGCGCCACGAGCGAGTGGAATTAATCGTTAACGACGCGGCATCTGAAAAGCGCGCTCGCAAGACCCTGACCCTTGCCAACGCGCTCAGCGACAACATTCGCTTCCACCGCTGGCCCACCGACCGCGTTTGGACCCGCGACTCCGGCTGCACCTTCATTACGAACGGGGCAAGTCTCGCTGCCATCAAATGGCGCTTCAACGCCTGGGCGAAATATCCCAACTGGAAACGCGACGAGAAAATTGGCAGCCTCATGGCGAAAGCCACGAAGGCGCAAGCACTCCGCCCCATGTTTGGAAAACGAAGAATAGTTCTTGAAGGCGGATCCATCGACGTCAACGGCCACGGCACGTTGCTCACGACCGAAGAATGCCTGCTCGGCAAAGTGCAACAGCGCAACCCGGCAATGAAGCGCAAAGATTACGAAAAACTCTTTGCCGATCATCTGGGAATAAGAAAAGTGATCTGGCTGGGTTCGGGCATCGTCGGCGACGACACCCACGGCCACGTTGATGACATCACTCGCTTCGTTGCGCCGGACACGGTTGTCACTGCCGTCGAGTCCGACCCTGACGACCCCAATTACGAGCCGTTGCGCGACAATATCCGCCGTCTACGCCAGGCCACCGACCAGAATGGCAGATCCCTCTCGATCATCGAACTTCCCATGCCCAGTCCGGTTGTTTTTGATGGCCGCCGCCTGCCCGCCAGCTACGGAAATTTCTACATCGCCAACGGACTGGTGCTGGTCCCCGTCTTCAACGACCCTAATGACCGCATCGCCCTCGAAATTCTTGCCGATCTGTTCCCTGACCGTGACGTCGTCGGAATCTATTCCGGCGATCTGATCTGGGGTTTCGGCGCCATGCACTGCATGACCCAGCAACAACCCGCGGTGTGAAGAATCGATAGAATGCCAGCATATGCTTCGGGATAAGAGTCTGATTCCGCTTTCGCGTCAGCACCAGCATGCGTTGGCGCTGTGCGTGCGGCTGGACCGCGCGATTCAGTCGGGCGAGCTTGATCTCGAAGCCTGGCAAGCGGAGATTGAACAGATTTTCGAGCAGGAGATCGCCGTCCATTTTGCCGCCGAGGAAAAAGAACTGTTCCCCCTGGCAGAGAAATTCCCAGAGTTACGACCCGTTATGCAAGAACTCCTCGGAGAGCACGCGATTCTGCGGAGCTGGTTCGACCGCGCTCGGTTGCGAACCCTCAACCAGAACGATCTCTCCGCCTTCGCGGTCGCACTGTCTCAGCACATCCGCAAAGAAGAGCGCCAGCTCTTCGAGGGCATGCAGAAAGTCATGAGCACGGCGGAGCTTGAGACCCTGGGCGCAGCCCTAGATACAGCTCTCCAGGATGCGGCGCAAACCTGCATCCTGCCGAGTGATGCGACGCGTCTGCGACCCAAGTAGCGCCGCCATCCCCGACCCTCCGCACCAGCTACATCAAATCCTCTACCTTCAGCGGTGTCGCCCCGCCCTTCCACGCGGCCTTGAACTGGGCCTCCACAAAACCGGCATCGTAGTTGCGGCCCTGGGCTTTCAGAGCTTGCTGCAATCCAAAGAGCGAGCGTGGGTTCCGCGGATTGCGGTCGAGACCGGCTCGAAACACTTTTTCTGCCCCCACCGCATCGCCATTCATCAGCAGAACGCCACCGAGCGACTCCCGCACCGGAAAGAACCAGTCGGGAGGCTCGCCGTACTTCAGTGTGTCCTGAATTGCGACTGCCGCCGTGAGCATCGAGATCGCCTGCGCGTTGTCCTTCTTGGCCAGCGCAATCTTGGCCCCAAGAACATTTTCTGCGATCTTCAAAATGTCTTTGGTCTTGTTGTCGATCGGCGCATTGAAAATCACATCGGGAGGCATCGCTGTCTCGGCCCCCGACACAATCTT
>JBKQLO010000112.1:0-12880 GCA_052147055.1 Terriglobales bacterium | reverse complement strand
AGCTCACGGCGAACGCCGATGCGCCGAAGTCAAGCAACGGAGTAAGACGTTCCAGTTTGTGGTGACCGGTCTTGTGGAACCAATAGCTGACCCCGATCACTCCTGCCGTCTCGCCCGCGAAGTTCGCCGCCAAGCCGGCGGTGCTGCCACTGAAGGGCCGAGTCAATGGGTTCAGTTCCCGTCCTCCATGGCTCAGGTTGTCGCGGGTCACGGTGAAGTCCGCAGCACTGAATCCCGCGACCGCGGCGAACAAGGCGGTGTTTTCTTTGTCCCAAAACTTGTGTTCAACCGCAGCTTGAGGAAGGGGATTGAAAGCTACGCTCTTGGCCACTGGCGCCGGCACAGGCTCCATTGGCGCGGGTTGAAGCAGCGCCATCGAGACTTCCTGTGACATTGCTGCGGTCGCACCCGCCAGAAGAAACAGCAGTGTAACTACACCGAATTTCAATGCCGCGCCAACCCTTGATGTCTGCATGACTTTAGTGTGGGCCCGCCATTGGCCAGGCGTACACGTACTATCGCATCTTCGCCGCCAACGCACATCGCCCATCCGTGCCACTTAAGCCATTCATTTTGATTACCTTGGGGAGGGTAACTGGTTACCAGGGGATTTTCAGAGTATGCAATGTTTTGCACTCATTGTGTGTGCAGGCATGCGTCCGCACTGGCAGGAAAGCGCAGCCGAAAAATACCTCGGTAGATGCCCCAAAATGCTTGCCAGACGATATAGAATGCCCCCCCAGTCCCAGAAAACAAAACCAGCCGGGAGGCCGTTCGCTAACCGAATGGCTAGGCGTTTTGAGCGCAATGTTTGTCCCATTCGACGAGGCAGATGGATGAAGAAAGTGTCCGCAGCGGTTGCGGTTCTCCTGATGGTTGGAGGAGTCTATCTTCAGGTCAGAGGAAATAGCGGCGGCGTTCTCACGGATATTATTCCCGCTGGCCGCCTGACCAACAGCAGCGCGGAGAAAACTGCCCAGCGACTTACCGAGACGGAATCGCCAGTTGGCAGCCTTCCGGATTCTCCGGTGCTGGTGTCGCAGGAATTGCGGCCCCGGTCACCAAACAAGCCGCATCGGGTTACGTTATCCTGGCAGCCCGGCGAGAGCGTTCTGGCGAACGACGATATCGTTGGTTACAACGTGTATCGGTGCGGCAGCTTTGCCACCCATTGTCTCAAGATCAATCGCGATCCCGTCCCGGCCCCCGAATATGTTGACGATCAAGTACAGGGTGGACGCACCTATTACTACGCCACTACGGCCCTCGACCAGGCTGGGAGGCAAAGCCGCCACTCCAATGTGGTCAGAGTGGTAGTTCCGTTCCCCTGATTATTCCGGTGGAGCGTTTTTGTCGCTGTCCGGTCTACGGAATTACCGCCTCCGCCAGGTTCGAGTAGGCGCTCTCCTGACCCTCGGAGTTCACCGCAGTGGTGGCGTAGTAGTAGGTTTGTCCGTCCGCCACTGTGCTGTCCGTGTAGGCCGTATTCGGATCCAATCCTGAATTGATTCGGGAGTAGGGTCCGGCCGACTGGTTGCTGCGATACACGTTGTAACCGACTACCTGGGAACTGGGACTCCACGAAAGATCCACCGAGTACTGTGGGGAATTCCCCGTTCCAGCCAGCGATTCCACGGTCGGGGAGTTGATGGCATTGCTGGCAAACGACAAAGTCCCAGAAACCGCCCCGCTGCTCTGCGGAGTGAAGGTGACCGTATAGTTGACGGACTGTCCCACGGCGATGGTCACCGGCAACGTGAGCCCGCTCAGCACAAACGCCGGGTTACTCATCGTCGCTGTGGAGACCGTCACGCTGGAAGTGGAGGCAGTGAGTTGCCCAATCTGGTTTGAACTCTGCCCCACGTTGACGGTGCCGAAATTGATCGAGCTCGGAGCGACGGTCAACTGCCCCGCCGCCCCCCCCGTGCCGGACAACGGAATGGTGAGCGTCGGGCTCAAAGGGCTGCTTGCCAGAATGCTCCCCAGACTCACTCCGACGGCTTTTGGCGCAAAGCTCACACTGAACGTAAAACTCTGCCCCGCCTCCAAAGTCAGAGGCAGCGTTACGCCGCTGACCGAATATCCCGGCCCTCCCACTTGGCCCATACTGACGGTTTCACTCGTGGTCCCAGTATTGATGACCGTCATCGGCAACATGGAACTGCTGCCCACCTGCACATTGCCGAAGTTCAGACTCGCTGGACTGGCTTGCAGGCCCCAGTCGTCCACCCCTTTGCCCGATACATCAAGATTCAGCGTTTGGTTCGGTGCGTTACTGGTGAACGAGACCACTCCGTCCACAACCCCGGTCGTGCTGGGAGTGAATGTGACGCTGAAGTTTACGCTCTGGCCCGCCACCAGGGTCTGCGGCAAGGTGAGATTGTTGACCGTGAATGCGGTATTACTCACGTTTACGCTGGACACGGTGACCGAGGTCGATCCGCTGTTGGTCAGCGTAACCGGCTGAGTCTGCGACTGACCAGTCACAACCTTGCCAAACCACAGGCTCCGCGGATTGCAAACCAGTTGCTGCCGGCTCGCGTATGCGCCCGGTATGCTTATGCCGAGCAGGGTTATTACAATGAGGGCTTGAAAAAAGACGGACCGATAGACCAATTGGGGGAGGGACATGGCATTTCCAGTGTGCTGGCTATTCCACCGCGAAGGAAGGTCTCGGTGGTACACTCCGGCGGGTGTTCCTTGGCCCCACTCCCGTTTCGGAGTTGGGACCGCTCTTGCAAGGCCGAACGGACATAGCTAGATGTGGCCGCTTTTCCGCTGCTGACGTGCTGCTCCAACGCCTGGAGTGGGGGTGAACCCGGGATGGATCGCTGCACCTACGGAATTACGGCCTGGGCCTGGTTGGAATAGGCACTCTCGAGAGAGTTGGAATCGACGGCCGTGGTCACATAGTAGTACGTCGAACCGTTCGCTACCGTGGTGTCGGTGTAGGTGAGGTTGGGGTCCATTGAGAATATTTTGCTGTACGGCCCTCCCGAGGTACCACCTCGGTAGATGTTATAACCCGTGATATTGGGAGAAGTGCTGGCGGTCCAGGAAAGCAGGACGCTGTGTTGCGCCGGCTGGGTGCCCGTACCGCTTAAGCCAAGAACCGCCGGTGAATTGGAGGCATTGCTGGTGAATGAAGCCGTCCCTGACGTTACCCCGGTCGATTGGGGTGTAAACGTTACTGTGAATTGTGCGCCCTGACCGGCTGGGATGGTCACCGGAAACGATAGTCCGCTCACCAAAAACTGCGGGTTGCTGACGTTGACCGAAGAAACCGTCACGGTGGCGCCGGAAGCCACCAGTTGCGCCGTCTGCTGCGAGTTGTTTCCCACCACCACGTTGCCGAAGTTCAAACTGGTGGGATTTACTGCCAGCTGCCCGGCTGGGGTCCCGGTCCCGGACAACTGAATATTCAGCGTGGGATTGGACGCGTCGGAGGTGACCGCAAGATTGCCGTTGTCGCTGCCCGCCGAGGGCGGAGTAAACACTACATTGAACGTGATGCTCTGTCCCGCGGTAAGGGTAAGCGGCGGGTTGATCCCGTTCACGCTGAATCCCGTTCCTGTGGCTTTGGCCTGAGAGATGGTGACATCCGAGCCACCAGTGTTGGTGATGGTTTCCGAGACCGATTTGTTGTGGCCCACCTGCACATTGCCGAAGTTGATACTGGGCTGGGTCGGCGTCAATGTGCCGGGCTCAACCGCCGAGCCCGCCAGCGGGATGTTGAGCGTTGGGTTGGACGCGTTACTCAAAACCGCGAGGTTGCCACTGACACTCCCCCCCGACTGCGGAGCAAATACCACGTTAAACGTCGTGCTCTGATTGCCCGCCAGAGTGATCGGCAGGGTGAGACCGCTTACGCTGAAGCCCGCACCCGTGGCCACGGCTTGCGTGATGGTCACGCTGGAACCACTGCTGTTCGTCAGGGTCTCCGAAACACTCTGGTTGTTTCCCACTACCACGTTGGAAAACGTGATACTCGGAGGATTGGCCGAGAGCGAGCCTGGAGCCAGACCGTTGCCCGAAACCGGCAGGTTCAGCGGGGAATTGATGGCATCGCTGACCAGGGCGACGCTGCCATTGACCGTGCCGCTCGCCTGCGGCACAAACCCCACGTTGAAACTCGTGCTCTGGCCCACGGCGAGCGTCAAGGGTAGCGACAGACCGCTCACACTGAAGCCCGCTCCGGTCACGTTCGCCTGAGTAACGGTGAGGCTGGAATTGCCCACATTGGTCAGCGTAGCCGGTAAAGTTTGATTGTTCCCGATCGGCAGGCTCCCAAAATTGAGGGTGGCTGGACTCACGCTGAGCTGGCCAGCGGCCACGCCCGCGCCTGACAGCGACACCACCGCCGGGCTGTTCGAGGCATCACTCGTGATCGTCATGGATCCAGTGATGTTTCCCACGCCAGTGGGTGCAAAGACCACGCTGAAGGTTGAACTCTGACCGGCGGCGATGGTTACCGGAATCGTGGGCTGGCTGAGGGTGAACTGGGGCGCCGAAAACGTAACACTCGAAACCGTGATGTCAGCGGCGCCATTATTGGTCGCCGTAAGACTCAAGGTCTTGCTGCTGGCCACCGGCACGCTGCCGAAATCAAGGCTGAGGGTGTTCAACCCCAGGCTGCCACTGGAATCGTTCTGCTGGGGCGGAGGAGTGGTATTGGATTTACCTCCCGCGCTCAAGCCTTGGCATCCCACCAGCATAGTGAGCGCAAAGAGAACCACTATCGCCTCCCAGCGCGCCACCGATCTTCTTGCCTTCTCGTGTGTGCTCATAAGGCGCAGAACGCCTGCCCTGACCTCATCGACCTTCGACATTGCAACTGTGAAACCTCAGTCTGACTCAGCGTGGGGGGCTCCGACAGATGGCGGAAGGGCACAGCGAGCGACGGCAAAAGCCCGTTTTCCGGCGGCCGGAATCATGCCTAGTCTGGGAACGTTGCCCCACAGAAAGCTTGGAATACGGACATGTCCCATCGGGCAGTGGCGGACGCACTCCCGCTGGAGAAAAGGAGACTAGACTAGGATTCAGATCGCTTGGCGCCTCAAGCTATGGCCAAACTCCCCAAACCCGGCCAGCCCCCTGCTTCCGAGCGGCGCCAGCAGCGCCGCTTCGAACTGCGATACCCGGTTCGCCTCTGGATCCAGTTCGCCGATTCGCCCGGCGAAATCGAGGCCGTCAGCAAGAACGCCGCGGTAGGCGGTTTGCTGCTGAGCTCCGCGGTGATGATTCCGCAACACACAGCGGTGGGTTTCGTCATGACCATTCAAAGTGAGCAGGCGGTTCGGCCCATTCACCTGGTCAGCGACGGAGAGGTGGTAAGAGTGGAATCGCAGGCCTCTGGCGCGGGGTTTGCGATCGCTCTCAAGTGCACTCATCCGATTTCCGAACTGGAAAACGATCTCCTGCCTCCCGCCCGTTTTGCCGAAGTCTGATCAAAACCTTAAAACCCTGAAACCACTGAAAAACAGCCGCAGGGTGCGCGGAGAAGCCCAGCAGAAAACTGAGAAACTACAGCGTGGTGCCGCGGAGTGACTCGGTTATGATTGCAGTGGAAGGTCAAAACGACGGAGGTTGCGCATGAGTTGGGCAAAAAAGCTGGCGAAACCTTATCGTGTGGACAACGGTAAGAAGTTTTGCTTGAAAGACTTCGACCCCGACGATACCGGGCGCCTGCATGCCAGGCACGCGGCCGAAGTTCTCGAGCGCGGCATCGCTTCCATGACCGAATTGCAGGACAAACTTTACGCCCAGGATCGTTCGGCATTGTTGCTGATCTTTCAGGGCATGGATGCCGCCGGAAAAGATGGAGCCATCAAGCACGTCATGTCCGGCGTCAACCCCCAAGGCTGCCAGGTCTATTCCTTCAAAACTCCCAGCTCCGAGGAACTCGATCACGATTTTCTGTGGCGAAACATGAAGAGTCTGCCCGCGCGCGGCCGCATCGGAATCTTCAATCGCAGTTATTACGAAGAGACCTTGGTCGTGCGAGTGCATCCCGAACTTCTGAAAAATGAACGCATACCACCGTCGCTTATAACCTCAGATTTCTGGGCTCACCGCTTTCATGACATCAACACCTTCGAGGGTTACCTGGCCAGAAACGGGACCGTGGTGCGCAAGTTCTTCCTGAACCTGTCCAAGAAAGAACAAAAACGCCGCTTTGAGGAGCGCTTGGACAATCCTGCCAAGAACTGGAAATTCTCCGCCGCCGACATCCGCGAGCGCGGCTTCTGGCGGGACTACATGAAAGCTTTCGAAGAGATGATCCGCCACACCTCCACCAGCGACGCTCCCTGGTATGTGGTGCCCGCGAATAACAAATGGTTCACCCGCGCCGTAGTGGCCGCAGTCATCGTGGATGCGCTGGAAGATCTCAAGCTGGCGTATCCCAAAGTCGATGCGTCACAACGCAAGCAGTTGCAAGCTGCCCGCGCCCTGCTCGAAAAAGATAGCAAGAAGTAGGCTGCCGGATCTCGCGCCGAGGTCGGCGTCGGGTTTACCACGGAATGCGTCTGTAAGCCATCGAGAGAATGGTTCCTGAGGCAGGACTCGAAACAGGAATCTAACTCGACCGCGCAGTCTGATAGCTTCCGGCTAGCGACAACACGCCCAGAACCATTGCCATCCGCGTGCAACGTGCTGCACAGGCTATAATTGCCCGCACCGATGGCTCTAACCTCTGGCACTAAACTTGGCCCGTATGAAATCCAGTCTCCCCTCGGCGCAGGCGGCATGGGCGAAGTCTATCGTGCCCACGACACGCGGTTGGGGCGTGATGTTGCCATCAAGGTTCTTCCCCCATCATTCTCGTCTGATCCCGACCGCCTGCAACGGTTCCAGCGGGAAGCCAGAGTCCTGAGCGCGCTGAATCATCCCAATCTTCTTGCTATCTATGATGTCGGGGTGCAAGACGGCCTTAACTACCTCGTGTCTGAGTTGCTGGAAGGTCAGACGCTACGTGAGCGGATAAATGGCACCGCGTTACCGCCGCGCAAGATTACCGAATATGTCCTGCAACTCGCCAATGGGTTAGCGGCGGCGCACGATAAAGGAATTGTTCATCGTGATTTGAAGCCGGACAACGTATTCGTGACCCGCGATGAGCGGGTCAAGATTCTCGACTTCGGGTTGGCAAAGCAGACACGTGTGGCAGCGCCTGCCGCCGATAGTGCAACCCTAACCAGCCCAACGCCAACGCTTGCCGGCATGGTTTTGGGCACGATCGGCTATATGTCGCCAGAACAGGTGCGCGGAGAAACGGCCGACTATCGCTCTGACATTTTCAGTTTCGGCTCAATTCTGTACGAACTGCTTTCCGGAAAGCGCGCTTTCCAAGGCGAGTCGAGCGTTGAGACTTTGAACGCTATTCTGAAGGAAGAGCCAGCCGAATTGACCGAGAGCGGACTGAATGTGAATCCAGGTTTGGAACGGATCACCCGGAGATGCCTGGAGAAGGCACCGGAGCGGCGCTTTCAGTCGGCGAGCGATCTGGCATTTGCTATTGAGGCCCTCTCGGGGACTCCCAGCAGCAAGATTTCGCAACCGGGGATCCCACCACTTTCCATATTTCGACGTCGAGCTACCTGGATCGCGGTACCGTCAGTCCTTGCCGTGGCAGTCATTGCCTTCATCACCGGCGGTAAATTTGCGACTAAGCCTCCGCCAGTTTTCAAACAGCTCGCCTTCGGCCCCGGATACGTTAGCTCAGCGCGTTTTACTCCCGACGGAGCTAACGTTGTGTACGGGGCAGCCTGGAACGGCAAACCCATCCAGATTTTTTCTACAAGCCTGGATGGCGTCGAATCGCGCAGCCTCGGCTTGCCTCCCGCCGATGTGCTCGCCACTTCCGCGAGCGGCGACATGGCAATTCTGTTAGGCCGTCACCACTTCTTCCAATGGATGACCATCGGGACTCTGGCCCGTGCTCCCCTGTCTGGTGGAGCTCCCCGGCCCCTGCTGGAAGATGTGGGCGATGCGGACATCACCGGCGATGGTAAGAATCTCGCAGTGATGCGGTGCGGTCATGACCAGCAAACAATGGAATTCCCGATCGGTAAGACGCTGTACCACACCGGAGGGTGGATCGATCACCCAGTTATCTCTCCCGGCGGAGATGCCGTGGCATTGATTGATCATCCGATAACCGGAGATGATCGCGGATACATTGTGCTGGTGAATGTCTCCGGTACGAGCGAACGGCTTACCCAGGAGTGGTCAGCGGTGAAAGGACTGGTGTGGTCGCGGAAGACGGATGAGGTGTGGTTCAGTGCCAGCGCCGGCGGAGACCCCGACGCTTTGTACGCGGTTACACGTTCTCGGCGGCAAAGGGTTGTCCTGACCGCGCCGATGGACCTGTGGATTCGGGACATCAATGCACAGGGGCAGGCGTTGTTGTTGGCCACTCGTTCCACCAGCGAGATCGCGATTCGCCGTCCGGGAATGACTTCCGATCGAGTCTTGGATTTCGGTAGCGGCACGGGCAGTATTGCAGGCCTGTCTGACGACGGTACCTTGATGGCGGTGGCCTACACCGGCGTGGGTTCGGGTACGGACTATCTGACCTACATTGTCCGAACCGACTCTCCGGAACTGATTCGCCTGGGGGAAGGCGATCCCAGCGGAATTTCGCCGGACGGCAAGTGGGTCGTCTCGTTCCGGCCCTCGTCGCCCGGAAAGATCATCCTGTATCCGACCGGCACTGGCGAACCGCGTTATTTTGACGTCGGGCCAATCGTAAACGCAGGCATTTTTAGCTCGTGGAATCGAGACGGTTCACGATTCGCCTATACCGGTGCCGAGGAAGGAAAGCCACCCCGCGCATATGTGGTCGATTTGGCTTCGGGCAAGGCCCGCCCAGTGACGCCCGAAGGCACGTCAGATTCCCTGATCACGCCTGACGGTCATTTTGTGCTGGGGAGGAATGCTCGAGGGTTTGCGCTCTATCCAGTCGATGGAGGAAGCCCGCAATTGGTGCAGGGAATCTCGGCGCACGAATACCCCGTGCAGTGGGACGCGTCCGGCACCAAGCTCTACGTCTGGAACCGCAGCTTCCCAGCTCACGTCAGCCTGCTTGACATCCGAAGTGGTCAGCGCAAGCAATGGCTGGAGACCGTTCCCCCAGATCCCGCAGGCCTCCTCTACGCGACGCTTTACATTACACCGGACGGTAAGTCGTATGCTTACCGATATCGACGGGTGCTCAGCACGTTGTACGTGAGCAATGGGCTCCGCTGATGCATTCAGACTCGACAGTCGGTTAATCGGGTTGATAGATGGTTCCAGGGGGCGGATGACGAGCAAACTGGAAGTAGCTGTTGCAATCGGCGATTTCACCAACTACTGATTGGGCGACCGTCTGAGGGCGAAATTGCACGGGGCTCCAAGAAGGCTTCCTGGTTACTTCCCGCAGTACTCTGGTTCTTCCCCACCCAAACTTTAGTGCTACGACCATGGCCCGTTTGGGGCTTGTACCACCGGTCTGCGCTTGCTACCGTGAACCCATATCCAGCCTACCCCCAAGGCGCGATAGCAGCTTCGGGGGTGACATTTGAGAATTGTTCATCTGTGCTACGCGGCATTGGGATTTGCGGTGGCTCGCTGGATCTTCCGACGTGATGCAGTACCGGTGCTGGATCCGGTGGCGCGGTTTCGTTCTTCTGGCCTGCTGTAGGCTTCTCCTTAACCAGGGCATGCTGCGCCCCGTTGCGCCTGCTACTTCTGCCGGCATGCCCTGTTTTCTCTCGCGAACCTAAGGTACTACGACCAAAGATAGTCCCTTCGACGCTGTTCTTCTGCCGCGTCTGACCTACAATTTTCAGAGGACCCTGGCAAATCTCCGTGAATCGTACCCTTCATTGGCGCGCAGTATGGCTGTTATTGCTACTGTCGTGCCCGGTTCTACTGCTTGCCCAGTCCGACGACGCCGTTTCTCTAGGCGACCTGGCCCGCGCCGTGCGCAAAACCAAAGCCCCGGTTGCCGCCCCGCTGGTCATCGACAATGACAATCTGTCCAAGGTCATGGACGAAGTCCAGGCCCACCGGTTCACTGTCCGGCTACAAGCTCCAGCCACCCCGCGCCGTCGGGAGTTTGCCCTGTCATCTCCGGACGGCAATTGCAGTCTCTCGTTCAATGCCGCCACTACATCGTCGCTCAACCCGCCCTTCGTGTCAGAAGATCTGCCGCCCGCCGAGTTGGCAAAACTCGAAGGCCCGGCCACCATTGAAGGCGATAGCCTCGAAGTCTCGATGTACAACGGCAGCGCCTGGAAGCTGACCGAGGTCACGGTCGGCCTCACCCTGGTGCGCCGCCCGGTGGATGAAGGCGTTTATTTTGGCAGCGCCCGGCTGATGCCCGCTGTCGCCGAGGATTCCGACGCTTCCGAAAAAAAGCCGTCAGAACTGACTTTGCTTTTTCACCTGAAAGGACCTGTCGTTCCCCTGACCAGCAGCGTCTTTCACGAAAAACTCGGCGCGCCGCTTGCCCCCGATCAAGAGTGGCACTGGGCCATCCTCGAGGCCAAAGGCATCGCGCCTGATCCATCAACCCAGATCAGTCCGGATCCTCCGCCTGTCCCGGTAAGATAACGGCCCAAGAAGAACGGAAATCAAATGGGGCGTGGCCTTCCTCTGTGCTCCTCTGTGCCCTCTGTGGTTAAATCACTGCATTGCCCGTACGACTCCGGGCGTTTTCCCTATGCCTCCTCGCATCCGCATCGGCACCGCCGGCTGGAGTTACAAAGACTGGGACGGAATCTTCTATCCGCCCGGAATGCGGCTCCGCAAACAGCACCCGCTGGAGATCGTGGCCGCCTGCTTCGATGTAGTCGAAATCAATACCTCTTTTTACGGACACATCAAGCCCGAGCTGGCCAAACTCTGGGCGCGTAAAGTCGCAGCGGTGAATCCTCAATTCATGTTCACCGCCAAGCTGCATCGCTCGTTCACCCACTCGCCCATCGCGGTGATGGAGCCGACTTCCGCCGCCACCATCCAGCCCAACGACGAAGACGAACGTCTCGCCCGCCAAGGCCTCGACGCCCTCGCCGCCACCGGAAAATTCGGCGCCTTGCTGATCCAGTTCCCGGTTTCCTTCAAAAACACCTCGCTCAACCGCGAATACCTCGAAACCCTGCTCCGCCAGTTCATCGAGTTCCCCCGCGTCGTCGAAGTCCGCCATTCCAGTTGGGACAATCCTGAAACCCTCGCCTACTTCACCCAGAAAAATGTCGCCTTCTGCAACATCGATCAGCCCCTGATCGGCCGCTCGCTCGAAGCCCGCGAATACGTGACCTCGCCCGTCGGCTATGTCCGCCTGCATGGCCGCAACTACGACATGTGGTTCGAAGCCGAGCGCGGCCAAGACCGCTACAACTATCTCTACAACGAAAAGGAGCTGTTGGGTTGGCAGAATAAGATCGAACACATCGCGCAGAAAGCCGACGTCACCTATGTGATCGCCAACAATCACTTCGAAGGCAAAGCCGGAGTGAACGCGCTACAGTTGAAACACATGCTCACCGGCCAGCGCGTGCAAGCGCCGGAACCGCTCATAGAGCACTATCCGGAACTAAAGACCATCGCCGATCCCCTCCCCGACGGCTCCGACTCAACTCTGCTGCCTCTGTCATCCTGAGACGGGGCACCCAGCAGCCTAACCCATTCGTAGCAGATCATACGAACTAATGGACTCCCGGAATTGCAAATCGGCATGAAAGCGGATACATTAATCAACCGCCGCACTGCTCGCTCGTTTTGTTTGAAATTTATCGGCCACCGCAATGCCTCTTGCTCATCTCCAATCGTTGGTCCTTGTCCAGAGTTCCGGCAACCTCTACAACATCCTGATCGCACTGGTTTGCGGTTTTTCATCCCTCAATATTCTTAACCTGCTTACCCGGCGAGCCCAGCCCGTCCGCGGCCTCAATTTCAGCGAGATGCTGGCCGTTACCGGAGCCGTTGTATCCCTCTTTCTCTGGGGAGTGGAGATGTTCCACCTCCTGAATATTTTCCCCATCAAGTTGCAGCCCTGACACGGCGTGTCACGGCGAGGTGTCGGCGCAGGCGTCCTCGCCGCGCAATCGCCAGCTCGCTACGATAATCTGTCCCAAACCGGCACAATTCGCGCCCAAATTCAAAACGGGACACGCCTCCCCAAAACCTTGTGGGAATGCCGCCGCGCGCATCGACGGTTTCCATTGACACGACATACATATAGACGTATTCCTGTATAATGACTGAAGCGGAACGGCCCATCATCTGGGTGGGATCAAGCCGGAAAGACCTGCGGGCGTTCCCCCGCGAGGTCCGGCGCGACATCGGCCAGTCGCTCTATGCCGCTCAGCAAGGGGAAACCGACCCCTCGGCCAAGCCGCTGAAGGGCTTTGGCGGAGGGTCTGTCGTGGAGATCGTCGCCCGGCATCGCGACGGCACCTGGCGGGCCGTCTATACCGTCCGGTTTGCGGAGGCGGTGTACGTTTTGCATGCTTTCCAGAAGAAGTCGAAACGCGGGATCGCTACACCGAAGAACCAGATCGACCTTGTCCGTCAACGCTTAGCCGAAGCTGAACGGTTGCACCGGGAAAGGCAAAACTAGTATGCCAAGTCGAAGTAAGAAGACCGCAAAGAGGCCGCGAACCGAACGAAGCAGCGGCAACATCTTCGCCGACCTCGGCCTACCCCATCCCGAGCAGGAGTTGCTGAAAGCCAAACTCACGCTACAGATTTACCGTCTGATCCAAAGGCGCGGCCTCAAGCAAACCGAAGCCGGAAAGATCCTGGGGATCAAGCAACCGCACGTCTCCGCCCTGATGCGCAACCGCGCCGGAGCCTTTTCCGTGGAACGCCTCATGGACTTCCTCACCGCGCT
>JBKQLO010000111.1:0-11569 GCA_052147055.1 Terriglobales bacterium | reverse complement strand
TCATGGACATCGATTCCGTGCCACCCGCGACCATCACTTCAGCGCCGCCGCTGCCGATGCGCTCGGCGGCCAAAGCGATGGCTTGGAGGCCGGAAGAGCAAAAGCGATTGATGGTCAATGCCGAAACCTCGACCGGCAGCCCGGCGCGTAGCGAGGCAATGCGGGCCACGTTCATCCCTTGCTCAGCCTCGGGCATGGCGCAGCCCAGAATAACGTCTTCAATTTCTTTCACGTCAAGTTGCGGCACGCGATCAAGTGCGCCTTTGATGGCAACCGCGGCCAGTTCATCGGGACGAGTGGCCCGCAGCGTGCCCTTGAAGGCCCGGCCGACGGGGGTGCGAACCGAAGAAGCGATGATGACTTCACGCATAGAAATTCCCCAGCCACCATTGTAACGGACGGTGTAGTGCGCAGGTTCGCGCATGTGGCCCGCAGGGTGAGCCTAGGCTGGGCCGGAGACCTGAGCTTCAGTAACCGTGATCCAGGCAGCCCTTCGCGAACGAGGCTTTTTGCGGATCACGATTTCGACATCGCGATCAAGGGCGTTGAGGAAGTGCATCAGGCGCTCCACTGAGAACCCATCCAGGCGGTAGTTGACCAGGGCCGAAATCTTGGGTTGGCTGATATTCAGGACGCGGGCCGCCCCGGTTTGCGACAGACGGCGTGCTTCCAGGATTTGCCTGATCGCGACGGCCAATCTCACCTTGGTTTGCTTCTCATCCGCGTCTCGCAGCCCGAGATCGGCAAACACATTGCCCGAGCTCCGCGTTACCTCTTCATGATTTCGACCGTTTGCCATATCGCGCCTCGTAATCCTCACTCGCCGCCCGGAGCCGCCGGGAAATCAGTTCCACGTCGCTCTGGGCGGTCTTCTTGCCTTTCGGTGACTTCTTCTGGAAGGCGTGCAACACATAGACTGCACGCTCGAACTTCACGGTGTAAACCGTCCGATAGGTGTCGCCCCGGTGGTCTTCGACGATTTCAAGGACTCCAGGCCCTTCTCCCTTCCACGGTTTCGCGTTGAGGTGCTTACCGCCAAACTGCGCAACACTGAGAGCGACGCCCATCTCGTCCTTCACCGCTTCGGGGAACCCCAGCAGGTCGTTCTTCGCCGAGCCGACCCAAAAGAGCGGCCTCTCTCCCGGAGTTTGTTCGGAGCGCGTCATGGTAAGTATTCCAGTTCTGGGATGGTCTGTCTATATTTTATTTCGCAGACGGAGGCAGCAGTTTGCAGCGGTTGGCCTGGGCACGTCTCCGGAGCTGTGGATGAATATGCAGTGGCAGTACGAACTCTGGTGGGCACGTCAGCTCAGGCAACCAGCACTTGGGGTGGAGGGCTGCTTCAACCCGCTTTCTTCGGCCTTCCGCCAAGTTTGCCGTTCGTGCGCGCAGCGGCGCGCTTGGCTGGGCTTCGGGACTTGCCTCCGCTTTGGCCGAGCCTCGATGCCATCCATCGTTTGGAGCCGAGAAAACCTTCCAGCAGGCCGGGAAGGTAGAGGTCGGCATCCAGTTTAGGGAAGTGGATGCCGAATCCCGATGGGCTGATTTCGATTTGTTCAAGCTGCGACGGCTTGGCATTCTGTAGCCCTTGCGCATCGCATGGCGAGAAGCTTACGTCCAGCCGGGAACTGAGGCGAACCACAATGCGGCCGTTCGTGCGGTCGTAGTAAGCAGCAAGAGCCCTGGGGACCGACAACCGCAGGTCTCGCGCCCGCCGGTCCGCTGGTGCGAAATGGTCAGAGGTTGCCATGAATGCCCTCCCAGGCGGCCCGGAGTTCTGCCAGGTGGTCCGTCAGCACGTTTCCGATGTGCGTGATTTCGCGCCGCGAGAACCCGTAGTTCTCTCGAAGTTCGACAGGTCCCGCCTGACAGTGCAAATTGAACGCGGCCTCACAGCCCTTCCGATCACATGCACATGCGCCGGCCGGTGATCGTTTGGATAAATCGCTACCCGCAGTCCTTCAAACCTCAGAACCGTTGGCATCTGTTATTGTATCCTAAGCGTTTGGGTTTATGGAAGAGTGTGAGTCTTCAACTTCGGGGTACCCGCGGATGCATCGCCAATGATTCCTTCGCTCCACTCTTCGGCTTCTGCCTCATGCCGGGAATCGCTCGCCATCTCGCGGTATTTCTCCAGCAGTCCGTCGGGCCCGCTCGTGCTCAACTCATCCGTTCGGTCCGGAACCGCCCTCTCAAGCTCGCGGCGGCGATCAGCGTTCGGCTTCAAGTCCGGTCGGTCCGGAGTGGCAAGCCCTTCATGAACGTTTGTAGCAACGGCTGAAGCCACGCCATCCCAGCCTCGACGAATCGTGGCTCCAGAGTTGGCATTGTCAGTTCCTCAGCGTTTTCCCTGTTTTCAGCGTGTACTGAATCCGCTCCTGGGTCTTCTTTTCTCCGCACAGGGATTTGAAGCCCTCGCGCTCGAGGTCGAGAACGTATTGCTCGCTTACAGGAGTGCCCGGCGAGACGCATCCGCCGCAGAGCACTTCTGCGATCTTGGTCGCCAGTTTCACTTCGTATTCCGTGATGTAGTCGCCCTGGCGCATCATGTGGACGCCCAGCTTCAGCGCCGCCAAGATGTTCTCGCCGGGAGCGGGGATGTCCGTACGCGGCTGCGGCGGCTCGTATCCGGCTCTGGTCAACTCAAGCGCCCGCTCTTTGGCGTCGCTGAGCACGCGCTCGCGGTTCATAGTGATGCGGTCGGACTCGCGCAGAAATTCCAGGTGACGCGCCTCGTGCGCGGAAGTGGCGACTTTGGCAGTGGCGATGGTCTCAAACGCCTTCTTCATAGCTTCCATCAATTCGACCGACTCGCCGCGGCCTCCGGGACGAATCGAAGCCGCGCTGTCGACCGCGCGCAACAGCATTTCTTTACAGCCGCCGCCGCCGGGCAGAAGCCCAACGCCGACCTCAACCAGCCCGATGTAAAGTTCGGCGTGCGGTTGCAGCGCGGGCGCATGCATCGAGATTTCGGTTCCGCCACCGAGGCAAAGCCCGAACGGCGCCACCACCACAGGTTTGGGCGAGAACTTGATGGCCTGGGTCATGCCTTGGAATTGGCGGATGATCATGTCAATGTCGTCCCATTCCTCTTCCTGGATCGACATCAGCAGCAACATGAGGTTGGCGCCCACGGAAAAATTGGTGGCGTCATTGGTCATGACGAAAGCGTCGAAAGCGTCGCCCGGACCGCCGGGCTTCAGGCTTTGGGTGATGAGCGAAATAATGTCCGCGCCCAGCGAATTCATCTTGGAATGAAACTCGATGCAGCCCACGCCATCGCCCAGATCGACGAGCGACGCTCCGGAATTCTTCTTCACCACGCCGTTGGATTTCTTGGCGACCTCGACGGACCACACGCCAGCAGGTACCTGAACCGGCTTGTAGCCCGCGCTTGCGAGATCGAAATAGGCCCGTCCCGAAGCCGCCGCCGCGGAATCGTCCGCATACCAGGATTTCTTGCCCGAGGCCAAGAGCCTTTCGACGTTCGCCGCGACGGGACGGTTTTCTTTCTTCATGCGGGCAACGGTGGCTTCGACTCCGGCGGCGTCCCAGAGCTCGAAGGGCCCGAGTTCCCAGTTGAAGCCGAGCCGCATGGCTCGGTCGATTTCGACGATGGAGTCGGAGATTTCCGGCACGCGGTTGGCAGAGTACATCCAGAGATCGGACAGCGCCGACCACAAGAACGCGCCGGCTTTGTCGTTTTTCTGCGGGCCGCTGCCGTCGAGACCGAGCAGGGTCTTTACCCGAACTCCTGTCTGCTCGATATTCTTGGCCATGTCGAGAGCGGGGAACTTCGGCTTATGGCGGGGATGGTACTCCAGCGTCTTCCAGTCGAGGGCCAGGCGTTCGTCGTCTTTAGCTTTCTTGTAAAAACCGCCCTTGGTCTTGTCGCCCAGCAGCTTGCGCTCGAGCATCTGGCGGACGAAGTCAGGAACTTTCAAATCGCTGCGCTCGTCGTGGACGTTCTGGGTCATGTTCGCGACCACGTGCCCCAGAATGTCGAGGCCAACCAGATCAATGGTTCGAAAGGTTGCCGACTTCGGCCAGCCCACAGTGTGGCCGGTGAGCGCGTCGATCTCTTCGATCGAAAGATCCATCTCCTGCATCAGCCGCATCACGTTGAGCACAGAGAATGTCCCGATGCGATTGCCGATGAAATTCGGTGTGTCTTTGGCGAAGACCACGCCTTTGCCCAGGCGGGTATCGCAGAAATGGGCAATGGCGTCGATGGCGGCGCGATCCGCCTCCGGAGTCGGGATCAGTTCCAGTAGCCGCATGTAACGCGGAGGATTAAAAAAGTGCGTACCGAACCACGCCCGGCGAAAGGCGTCAGAAAATCCTTCGGCGATTTTCCCCACCGGCAAGCCGCTGGTGTTGGTGGTGATGATCGTTCCCGGCTTGCGGATGGCTTCCACCTTCTTCAACAGCCCGCGCTTGATCTCAAGGTTCTCCACCACGGCCTCAATGATCCAGTCCACCTCGGCCAGCTTTTTCAAGTCGTCTTCGAAGTTGCCGACGGTAACCAGGCGCGCCAGTGACGGCTCCATGAACGCCGCAGGTTTCGCTTTCCTGGCGGCCTCCAGGCCGGCGGCGGCGATCTGATTGCGAACCGGTCCCTGCGCGCCCGGCGGAACAATATCGAGGAGATAGCTGGGCACGCCGGCGTTGGCGAAGTGGGCGGCGATGCGCGCGCCCATGGTTCCCGCGCCCAGAACTGCGACTCTGTGAATCATTTTCATAAGGACATGGCTCCGCTGTTTTCAACCACCTAGGATATGAACATCACAGAAGATTTTAAGGTTCGTTAGGTAGTTTATCTGCGCCGGGTGATCTCTGCCAGTCCCGGCAACGTCCCAAAAACACTACAGGCGCGTGCCGTATGAATGTGGGGTAAGGATGGCAACGGCACGCGCCCTATCAATTGGCTCTATAGTACAAACTCGCATGCGCGCCGTCAACCTGCGGAGGATGCTCACCAGGCCGGATGGGACTGCAAATATTCCCCCGCCCGCCGCACCATATCACGTTCGCCCTTATACGTCAGTTTGCGTTCTGCTTCTGCGAAAGGAATCCAGAGCGCCCGTTTCACCTCAATGCGCATTTCAGGCGCAATCTGATCGATGCTCCCCGACTCATATCGCAACAGATAAAAACTCACAATCTTGAACACCCGCTGCTTGTCTCCCCAAGACCGCACGTAGACATACTAGATGTCGCCAAGTTTCATGACCGGAGCGGCGACCAACCCGGTTTCTTCCGCAACTTCGCGGACCGCAGTCTGCTCCGGCTTCTCGCCCGCGTCCACCAATCCCTTGGGCAAAGCGAGTAACATTTTTTGCCACCTTTTTCCCTTACCAGTCGCCAAAGAAGGCTCCTTTTGCGGCTCAATCACCGCCAGTTCCCAGCCCGAGGCCGCGCGCCGCAGCACCACGCCCCCCGCTGAGATCTCCCTCTCCATGCGCTCAAGTTATCAGGAACAAAGGGAGTTAGTCACGCTGCTGGATTTCCTGATCAGGTAACCTCTCACCGGTGACGCAGGCTTATGCCGCTGGTTAACGTGATCCCCTGGCGTGGCATCTAATTTGCTAGATAGATGGCGGGAACACCAGGTCGAGCACGGCTGATAGTGGGGTCGCCGGTGAAAAGCTTAGGCAAGATTATCCGCTCGGTGCAGGCGTTTGGCCGCGAACTTTCCGGTCATTCCGGCGCCGAATCACGCGACCGCCAAAATGGTATCGGTCTGGCCCTCGGCGGCGGCTTCGCCCGCGGCCTGGCTCACGTCGGCGTCCTCAAAGTTCTCGAAGAAGAGAACATTCCCATCCGCTTTATCGCGGGCACCAGCGTGGGCGCCCTCATCGGCGCCGCCTACTGTAGCGGACTCACCATCGCCGAACTGGAGAAGCTCGCTTCCCAGGTCCGCTTCAAACACTTCGCCCGCTGGACCCTGTCGCGCTACGGATTCGCCAGCAACCAGCGCATGATCGGATTCCTTAACAGCGTCCTGAAGGTCAAGACTTTCGAAGAATTGCGCATCCCGCTAGCCGTCACCGCTACTGACTTTTCGACCGGCGAAGGCATCGTCTTCCATTCTGGCCCGCTGGTCGATCCCGTTCGCGCCAGTTGCGCCTATCCCGGCATGTTCCTGCCCGTAAAAATTCGCGGACGCATGCTCATCGACGGCATGCTCTCCTACACCGTTCCCACCGTTCCCTTGCGCCAGATGGGTGCGGAGCGGGTGTTAGCCGTGCATCTGAAAGGCAAATGGGTCAACAGCGACGGCCCCCGCCACCTCTTCGACGTCATCGGCCAGTGCTTCGCCATCGCCCAGGAAATGAACAGCACGCAGTGGAAGGAAGCTGCCGACCTCGTGATCGAGCCCGATGTGAATGGCTACAAGTACGACGCCTTCGAGCACAGCGCCAGCCTGATCCGCGCCGGAGAGATGGTGACCCGGACCGCGCTACCCGAAATTCGCCGCTGGATGGAACAACCCGAACGAGCCCACCAACCCGAACGCCGCCGCCCGCCAGTCGCAAATCCCGCAACCATGTCCGCCGACTAGTCTTACCTCCGCCGTCCATTCCCGATTCCGAACCGCGCTCCAAAATAATTTATCGATCTCCGCAGCCCGGCACTCCCCGACCCATACAATCTGTTCAGCAGACGGTGTTTGGAGGGTGTAGCCAGTGGGTACTGGCCACCGCCTGTCAAGCGGTCCAGTGGCTTAGTCAGCCACTAGGGTTCGATTCCCTCGCCCTCCGCCCGTCACTCGACCATTGCGAATTAGGCTTGACACCCTTGCGGGCTGGACTATGATTACAGATGACAGGCGGTGTCCAGTACCAGTTTGTAAGCCCCGGAAGACTACCGGGGCTTTCGTATTTTCGGAGCGATCCTCGCGTGCCTTGACAATGCTGTTGACGGAGCTATTCTGAAGTTGCTTCGCAGGCGGCGTCTAGTACCAGTTTTTCAGCCCCGGATGATTACCGGGGCTTTCGTGTTTCTGTCACGGAACAATCCGAAACCCGCGCTTGTTCGCCGCCCGATACACCGCAAAATCCCGCCGGTCCAAAGTAAAGATGGTCTCAATCCCCTCGCGCCCAGCCAGATAAACCAGAGCAGCGTCGGCCAGTTGCGGGCGCATGCCTTCGTACTCCTTCATTACATCGGCAATCGCGCTGGCCTCGGCTCCGGCCAGGGGAAGCAGTTCCACGAAGCCGCCCGGCTTCTCAGAAAAACAGCTTCTTAGGAGTTGTTGCACAGCTCGCGGATAAGACCGCAGCAACCACACTGCCTCGGTGATCACCGGCCAGCAGGAATAGAGCGGGCCCGGCAGTTGATGAAGAGCATGGACACAAGCGGCGTGGTGCTCGTCGACGCTGGAGAGAATGGCAACCAGCGGGCCGGTATCGACCAGCACGCGCCGTTTCATTTCCTGCCGAAGCCTTCAAAGTGGCGGCGAGCGGTGCTGAGATCCTTCGGAGGAGCCTTGCGGCCACGCCCAATCAAGCCGATCAAGCCAGCTTCTTCCGCCAGTTCGTAGGCCGGGCGTGGTTCGGTGGACTGGCCGAGATACGTCTCCAGAGCTTCACGAACGAGCACGGACTCGGGCTGTCCCCTCATCCGCGAACGGCGGCGAAGGCGCTGCCCCAGCGTCTCGGGGATACGAATGGTAAGGCGTCCGGATGCCATGTCAGACATTGTAGCATAAGTGTCTGACGGCACGCTCGGGCCAGGAAGCTGGCTTGCCTTCCTGTTTTGCGGATGTACGGTTTGCAACTCCGCCGTGTCCGTCCCACACGATTTACGTAGATTGACGGGCCCAAACTGGGAATAATTCAGCCCTTCTCCCGTTTTGGACACCGGCTGTGGAAATTCTTGTCAATAGGCAGAAATTACTCGAACGGAGATAAACACTTAGCAGCACGGCAAATATAAATTTCCAAACCGTGTCTCACTTACCTTTCCAAATCGCTATAATTTAACTATAGGTACTTAATCGAAGGCGCGGCCCACCGGCTGCGCCTTTTTCTTTTGGGAGTAGCTCATGGTTGAGTCAGAACACAATTTCAAACGCCGTGGTGACTGGGCGGAGCTGCGTTTCATGGCCGATGCCTCACAGCACGGGCTCGTAGTCTTCAAGCCTTGGGGCGATTCCGAACGCTATGACGTCGGCGTCGAGCACAGCGGACACTTCCAGCGCGTCCAGGTCAAGTCCGTCACCCATAACGACGGTTCCACCTACCGCTGCGACCTCCGCCGGCGCGATCGTTCCCGCGCTTACCTCGTCAGCGAAGTGGACTTCTTCGCCATCATCATCGTTCCCAGGGAGATTTGGTACATCCTCCCGGCGCAGGAGGCACTCCTGACCACCGCTCGAACCATCTGCCTCAATCCCGGCAAGAAGTGCAATCGCTACGAGCATTTCCGGGATGCCTGGCACTTGCTCCAGCATCGCCGACGGATTGGGGATGCTGGAGACTCGCCTGCCCCGCCAACCGCTTCTTAGCCTCAACAAAACGGAAGTATGTACTTTACGCAAATGGGAACACGAGAGGCCAAAGGCACCAATTTTATACTTGACACAACCATTGCGTTAAGTATAAAATTGAAAGCATGAAGAAAGGGCACAATCTCTCGAAGTCGGGTGTTATCGAACAGATTCCACTGGCCTGCGCCGACGAATTGACGGCGGTTGAGTTTTTGGAGCGCCAGCGATGGGGCAATACTCCTTGCTGTGTCCTCTGCGGAAGCGTAGATGTTTACCCCATGAAGGACGCCAAGACGGGAGAGCGAAGCAGGCGGTTTCTGTGGCGCTGCCGCGATTGCAAACAGCAATATACAGTTCGCATCGGCACGATTTACGAAGAATCGCGGATTGAACTGCGGCACTGGTGCTATGCATTCTGGAGAGCGGCCACTTCCAAGAAAGGCATATCGGCATTAGAGATCAAACGGCATTGCCAAATCAGCTACAAATCCGCGCTATTTCTAATGAATCGGATTCGCTTTGCGACGGCCCCGAACCCCAATAGCCCGAAGTTGACGGGCACAGTGGAATGCGACGAAACTTATGTAGGGGGCAGACCTCGTTACCGAGGGATTAGCAAGCGAGGGCGCGGCACAAATAAGACCCCCGTATTTGCGGCTGTGCGACAGGAGGTGAGTTGCGGCGTAGGGTCGTGGCAAACGTGACCGGGGAGGCCCTAAAGGCCGCTATCCGGGAAGACGTTGACAGTGGTGCCCGTATCGTTATCGTAACCGATGAAAATTCCGCGTACAGCGGCATCGGATTGGAGTATGCTGGCGGGCACGAAAGCGTATGCCATAGCGCGAGACAGTACGCGAGGGGCGATGTCCACACGAACACGGCGGAAAGCTCTTTCGCTCTGGTGAAACGGGGCATCATGGGTATTTACCATAAGGTCAGTAGGCAACATTTGCACCGTTACCTTTGGCAGTTTGATTTTATGTGGAATCATCGCAAACTGAATGACGGCGAAAGGACGACGCTGGCCATTCAGGGAGCGGAAGGCAAACGCCTTCTCTACAGAGGGCCTACTGATTCGGTGATATGCTGAGGAGAATGAGTATGAGCAATACGCAAGCAAAAACAAACACCAACAACGTAGACAACCTTAAAAAACCGACCGTCCCCACTGATTCAGAATTTGATGAAAAGGTTGATCAGGTATACGAGAAGTATGGTTCCGATCTGGATGCGTTTGTCCGCGATGTTCAAAAGGAACTTCAAAAAAAGTCCGAGGGGAGTGACAAGCGTGCTGCTGCATCTCCAGTTCGTGGTGGCTTCACGCTCCTCTGAGGATGATTCTTGATCAAACCAAATGCGAAGTACCGTCCTGAACCATCCAGAGCCATAGAAGTTAACGGGGTTTTGGATGAGGCAATGCTTTCGCGGCTCACCCCACAAATTATCAAACTCCTCCACGATAGCCGAGATCCAATCACTGTGTTCATTTTCGACAGTCCAGGTGGCCAAGCGGAAATCATGCAGGCGATTTTAAAGCTGGTGAAGCAAACGGACCAAGACAATAACCCGCCGTGTCATTTAATCACAGTGGTAACCGCCAAAGCCCAAAGCGCCGCCGCCGACCTCTTGTCTTCCGGTGACTACTGCATTGCGTACCCGGACAGCACCCTCCTGTATCACGGCGTGCGAATGCAAAGTCTGCTACCCGTGCTCCAGCCATTTACCACCGAAAGAACCTCTTTGCTTGCTCATTTCATGCGACTGACGAACGATGCGTATGCGGCGGGATTGGCGAGAAATTCAGAACATCGATTTCTGCTCAGGTACGTACTGTTGCGGCCAGAGTTTGCCAAGTTCAAAGAATCACAGGCTCCAAAAGCTGTAACCGATTTTGAATGTTTCTTAGGTGCGCTGAAAACGAAGCTATCGACAAACGCACACAAAGTTTTGAAAAAAGCGCAAGAGCGGTACGACGTATATGAGCCACTATTACAGAAACTGATAGCGAAAGAAAACACGCGTACTGGACCGACGGTTCCGGCGAAAACGGACGCTGTTCGCATCAAGGAAATCGTTGATTTCCAATTGAAGAAACACAAGGCCGACATTAGTTGGTCATTCAAAGATGGTGGCTTGTCCAGACTGGTGGAGGACTTCTATCTCATCGCTGAGTATATTGACACGCAACAGAGCGAGCGACTGAAAAACTGGTGCTTGCGCATTGGCAGAATGACTCTGAGTAAAGAAGACCAGGCGGAATTGGACAAGATATCCGATAAGGCACTGAGAGATGAAAAGCTGATTGAGAAAGTCGGACCACCGACGCAGCCGATACTCACATTTTTCATTGCGCTCTGCCACGCCTTGCAAGAGGAAGACAACATACTCTCAGCTATGGATGCGTACTGGCTCGGGCTTGTTGACGAGATTTGGGGTAACTCAGATTTATTCAACAGTAGATTTTTTGGAGAGTATGAAGAAGACAAGCCAGAAGCACAAAAAGATGGCACAACCGCGGCGTGACATTAAGCCGCAATCAGGCCCCAAACCAGACCTCCTAAGGATCGAAGGCGACTGGCAAGAAGCCGTCAAGAAGTCGCTGGAAAAGAAGAAGCCAGCAGACGGCTGGCCGAAGTAGGGCGGAGGGGATCGCGTCACGCGGATTTTTGCTGACCTTTGCGTAAAGTACATACTCACAACAAAATCCAACCGCAACATCAAAAGCTGCGGGCGAGAACCTGCCCTGAGCGAAGTCGAAGCGGCGCCCGCACCACGTAGTTCTTGCCAACGACCCACGCCCGACCTGCTAAACTATCCGGTCATTTCTTCCGGGAGAAAGATACTTGCCGAGTGATCCCGTTCTTCTTGTCCATGGCGGAGCTTGGGCCATTCCTGACGACATGGTCGAAGCTCATTTGGCAGGCGTGCGCAACGCCATGGCAGCGGGATGGCGCGTGCTGTCCGCTGGCGGCGATGCGCTCGACGCCGTCGAAGAAGCCGTCGTGGTCATGGAAGACGACGAGACTTTCGACGCCGGGCGCGGCAGCTTTCTGAATCGCGATGGCAAAGTGCAGC
>JBKQLO010000110.1:0-11992 GCA_052147055.1 Terriglobales bacterium | reverse complement strand
TCAATGAGTGCTTCTATGAGAAGGTCATAAAAGTCAAGGCCGACGTGGCGGCCGTCCTTAATATTTTCCGAACTAACCAAGTACTAGTGGCCTGTCGCGTTGAAAGCGTTACTGAGTCGCCACACGAAAAGCACGCGTTGCGCATGGCCACTTTCGGCCGTTTACGAGGGCCCGCTAACGAATTCACTGCGACAGGCCGCTAGGAACTCTGGTCGACGCCATCCACCGTTGCCGTGCTTCTATCCGCACTCTGAGTGGGCCGCTTCTGGGCCCGGTGCAAGTTGGGGTCCGATCTAACCCAGGTCCATCACTGCCGTGACAGACCTGGGATTGTTGGGGCTGCCATCTATCGCGCGATCTTAATAGACCAGCACTCATTACGCAGTCACCCGAACAAGGCGGTGGATATCGTTGTCGGCCAAACCTACTGAATAGCCTTTGGTTCCCGCGTCATCAACTCCTGTCTGCTCTCTGATCCTGCCTTCAGAAACAATCGCTTGGAATCGTCTTTTCGCTTTCGGAGTGTTCCCCTTTCTCCTGGCCGGCTACGCTGCCGCGGCTATCGGCACCGACATGGCATGGCGCAGCGGTTCATACACCTCTCCCGTCACCCACAGCCGGTGCAGTAACACCGCCAGCTTCCGTGCCACCGCTACCGCCGCTCGCTTCTTCGCATTCTTCCCACCGCGCTCGCAGAGCCGCAGCCCATACCGTCGTAGGTCCGTGTCGGGTCCGAACGGCCCCAAGATATACTGCGCGCTCCCCACCAGCAGTCTGCGCACCATCGTGTCCCCGGCTTTGCTGATTCCTAATTGCGGCGGGCTTTCCCCGGAGTCCTCCTGCTTCGGTACCAATCCCAGATACGGTCCCACATCTCGACTCTTCGCGAATCGCTCTGGATTCTCCAAGGTCAATACATAGGCCAGCGCCGTGATCGGCCCCACCCCTTTCACCTGCCGCAGTAACGCCGTATGCCCATACTTCTCGCGGCCCAGCTTTTCAATCTTCTCGTCATACCCCTGGATGCTATCGCTCAGCGCCGCCGTCATGCGCACCAGCGGTAGCAGCGCTTCCTGTATCTCGGCCGGAACTGCCTCCTCTACCTTTTGTGCAAAGCTCGGGCTGGAACACTTAGGAAGCCGGGCCCCCATACTCTTCACCAGTCCTCGCGTGGCGTTGATGAGCTCGGTCCGCGCCGCCACCAACGCATCGCGGGCTCGTAGAATCACGAGGTCCTGCCGCACTTCTGAACTCCGGTGCTGCATCGGGTGCAACGACTGCGGATCCACGCGTCCCAACCGGGCCAACTTGTTCGCATCGATCCGATCATTCTTCCGCTTGCGACGCTTGGATCCCTCCATCAACCGGGGATTGGCTACTACCACTTCGTGCCCGTAACTGCAAATCACTTCCCGCACCCAGGCGGAGTGTGTCCCCACTTCGACCACCACCCGCGCCGCATTCAATCCTTCAAAGAAGTCTGCAATGTCCTGCTGCGTCGTCCGCAACTGTCCCTCCGCCAGCGTTCCTCCCTCCAAACCTAAAATGCAGTAATGGCTCCATTGGTCCCCAAGATCCACGCCTACCGTCAGACGGTCCAAGTTGGGGCGAAGCTCCCTTCGTTGATCCTCTTCTCCTGCGCTTGCTGCCACCACTTTCGAATCCAGCTTTTCCCTCAGTTTCCCCAACAACTCCGCCAGCACTTCCTTCGGATTCCGCTGCACCGGGCCCCGCGACTTCGCCCGCTTCGATGTCGGTTCATTCTTCTTGGGAGAATTGCTATGCTTCTTCAAGGTCGATCTCCTTATCCACTGTGATTGCACCTTTGAGTGCGTTGATCACCGGTAGCTTAACGCCATCCGTGATCGGGGATCGACCTTCTCATCCTATCTATCGGGATTTATCGCCAACTACCACGGCAACCCCGTGAATTGTGGGAAACTGTTTCTATGCCGCGAAGGGGGAACAATGCAAAAACGCAAACTCGGAAAGAGGAACTTGGAAGTCTCCGCTCTCGGACTGGGCTGTATGGGGCTGAGCTTTGGCTACGGTCAACCGGTAGGTAAGCAGGAGGGGATTTCGCTGATCCGATCCGCTGCCGAACGCGGCGTGACATTCTTCGACACCGCCGAAGCATACGGCCCGTTCACCAATGAAGAACTGGTGGGCGAAGCTCTCGCTCCTTTCCGGGACAAGGTGGTGATCGCCACCAAGTTCGGCTTCAAATTCGATGCCAATGGGAAGCAGGCAGGCTTGGATAGTCGACCAGAACACATAAAGGAAGTGGCGGACGCTTCACTGAAGCGGCTAAAGACCGATGTCATCGACCTGTTCTACCAACACCGTGTGGATCCGAACGTTCCGATCGAAGACGTCGCAGGAGCGGTGAAAGAACTGATTCAGCAGGGCAAGGTGAAGTACCTTGGACTTTCGGAAGCGGGAGTGCGGACCATTCGTCGAGCACACGCAATTCAGCCCGTTACGGCGCTCCAGAGTGAATATTCACTCTGGTGGAGAGAGCCTGAAGCGGAGGTGATCCCGACGCTTGAGGAACTGGGGATCGGGTTCGTACCCTTTAGTCCTCTTGGTAAAGGATTTCTCACCGGCAAAATCAGCGAAGAGACGAAGTTCGAGAAGAGCGATTTCCGCAACGTCGTCCCTCGTTTCACAGCAGAGAACCGCAAAGCGAATCAGGCCTTGGTGGATATGCTCGGCCGGTTCGCGCAACAGAAGAAAGCGACGCCTGCCCAGATTGCACTAGCTTGGTTGCTTGCACAGAAACCTTGGATTGTACCAATCCCGGGCACCACGAAACTGCATCGACTGGAGGAAAACATCGGAGCAGTCAACGTGGAACTGTCGCCTGACGATCTCCGCGAACTGGACACGGCCGCCTCGAAGATTCCGGTGCAAGGTGCTCGATACCCCGAAGAGCTACAAAAACTCGTGGGCCGCTGAGGCGACCAATCTCGTTGGGGCAAAGCCGTGAACGGCTGGGTCGAACGCCCAACTGTCGCAATCAGGTGATAGCGCGCAGAAGGCTCCCGATGGCGACCACGCTGGCCGGTTCAGCCCTCCTGAGACCTGACACGTAAGACCTGAGACCTGCTTCTTAGTCGTTGCCCGCGGCTGCCGCTACTACGCCAGGGGTCTCGACATCGCGTAGCAGGGCCGGTTTGGGCGGGAGGTTGTCGAGCGCGACCTTGTAGACGTGCCGGGCCAGGCCGAGTTTTTGCAGCGTCCAGATGCCGTACCAGTTCATGTCGATTTCGTACCAGCGCAAGCCATGGCGCGCGGAAACCGGATGCGCATGATGATTGTTGTGCCAGCCTTCGCCAAAGGTCAGAAGGGCGACCAGTCCGTTGTTGGTAGAGAGGTCTTTGGTCGCGAAACGCCGCGAGCCCCACAGGTGGGTGACTGAGTTCACCATCCAGGTGGAGTGCAGTCCGACCACGACGCGCGCGAACACTCCCCACAGCAGCCACGGCCATCCGCCAATGGCAAACAGGATCACGCCCAGAATGATGTTGGAGGTGTAGTGATACTTGGTGAGCCAGACGTGAACTTTATCCTTGGTCAGGTCGGGGACGTAACGGGCGAGGGTGGTGGTGTCGTGATGCATCGATTTGCCCATCAGGATCCAGCCCATGTGCGACCACCACTTGCCGTCGATGGGGGAGTGCGGATCGCCTTCCTCGTCGGAAAACTGATGATGAATGCGGTGCGTGGCCACCCAGAAAATCGGTCCGCCTTCGAGCGCCAGGGTGGCGCACCAGGTCAGGAAGTACTCCACCCACTTGGGCGTCTTGTACCCGCGATGCGTCAGCAGGCGGTGATAGCTCATCCCGATGCCGAGGCTGCCTGAAACCCACCACAGGAAAAGGGCGACGAAAAACGCCGGCCAGGTGAAGAAGAACAGCGCCGCGACTGCGCCCACGTGAAACAGGCCCATGGCGATCGCCGTACCCCAGTTGAAGCCATCACGGTTTGCGCGGTCCTTACGATTGGTGCCTTCTCCGGCTTCGCTCATTGCGCGGAGCGTTTCTTCAGTCATGGTCTCGCGTGCGGTCTGGCTCATGCGTCTTTTCTCCCCACTTCCCCGCTAGGCTGACAATATCAAGAGAGCGCGAGCCGTTTTGTAATACTTCTGTAATCCTCGCTGGATAAAGGGGTTACGGGCGTAATGTGGTGTTGCCGAGGGAGCTGATCTGTGCGAGCGGGAGTCGCGGTTGCGGCGCCATGGTGATTCCTCGCACACCGGTCTGTGACATCGCACCTAGCCTGTGCACGTTCCGGTGTCGTAGAGTATGGGTGGATTTCAACCGTGCTCCTTGACGGGAGGTGTGTGTTGAAAAACAGAGTGTCGAAAGAAGTATCGAAGAAAACTCCGCTGGTTCTTTTCGCTTTGCTTTTTTTTGTGTTTGCGCTGTGGGCGCAAAAGCAGAACGATCAGCCCCCGGCAAAAGCACCCGCCCCCGAAAACAAAGGCTCTGCCGAGGCTGCGGGCAGAGTAAACCCCGTCAAGCCGACCCAGGAATCGCTCTCCAAGGGCAAGAAGCTGTATGCCATCGACTGCGCGATGTGTCATGGAAAAAACGGCGATGGCAAGGGCGACATGGCCTCGGACATGAAAAACGTCACTGACTTCACCAATCCGGACGCGTTGAAGAACCGCACCGACGGCGAACTCTTCTATGTGATCAGAAATGGCAGGGGCGAGATGCCTCCCGAAGGCGACCGCGCCAAGGATGATGACATCTGGAACATGGTGAACTACATCCGTTCGCTGGCGAAGAAGTAGGAATAGCGCTGGTGTGCGGACGCGCCCCATCCGCGTAGGGACAGCCGCCCTCGGCTGTCCCAGCCGAGCTTACTTTGACGCGCTCTTCGCTTTTACGCCCGCGTTTTTACGCCCGCCCATTTCTCCAACAGAGTGAGGGTCGCGGCGTAGTCGAGATCCTGCTGCCCTTCCTGGGCTGCGACATCGTAGACCTCTTCGACCGCCTCGAGTCCAGGCAGGCGCACCCGCGATTCCTTGGCCGCATCGAGCGCCAGGCGAATGTCTTTCAGCATCAGCCGCAGAGGAAAGTTGGGCGAGAAGTCGCGCTTCAGAATAAAGGGAGCTTTGTAGTCCACCACTCCCGATCGGACCATGGAAGCCTGCACCAGGGGCAAGAGTTTTTCCACCTCGACGCCCAGTTTGGCGGCGAGGGTGAGGGCTTCGGCGAAGCCTTCATAGATGAGCGCAATCTGCAGATTCATGACCAGCTTGGTAGCCTGTCCTTTGCTGGTTTCGCCCATGTGGAAGACTTGCTTGCCCATGGCCTGAAAAAGCGGCTGCAGGCTAGCGAGCACGGCTTCGTCGCCACCCACCATGAAAATCAGGCTCCCGGCCGCGGCGGCGATCTTGGAGCCGGTCATGGGAGCGTCGACATAGTCAACGCCCCGCGCTTTCACGCGCTCGGCAAAGCGCAGAGTGGCGGAGGGCGAAATCGTGCTGGAGTCGGCAATGATCATGCCCGCGGCCAGAACCGGTTCGACGCCGCCCGGCCCAAACAGCACGCCCTCGACCGCCTTGGTGTCGGAGACGCACATCCACACCACTTCCGCGCCTTTCGCCGCATCTGCCGGAGAAGCGGCGCTGCGTGCGCCTTCCACATCCTTATCCTTGCCGCCACTTCGATTCCAGACGGCGACCTGATGTCCGGCTTTGACCAGGTTCGCGGCCATCGACCGGCCCATAATTCCCATGCCAAGAAAAGCGATGCGCATCGGCATTGACTCCTCCTTATGGATTCTTCGAAGTTTGGATTAGATACGACTGGCAAAGGGGCGGTCAAGGAAAACACGATGGTTTACACTGCAAAACTCAACCCACCCCAGCAACACTACGCCAGGAAAACGCCCGCCGGTGCGTCGTGGTCGGGCTGCAGAGCATCTAAACGCACTGGAGAGTTGAGCCAACAAAGCCGATAATGTGTCCATGGTCCGCGTGGCAGCGGACGGGTCGAATCATACTGGTCGAAAGAATGTTAAAGTCGTCGTTGAAAAATCGCGCTTTGCGCAAGCGAGCGAGCCAGTTCACGCGTCTGGTGCGGCATTCGGCGGTCACGCCTCGCACCGGCCAGACGCACAAACCGCAACTGGTTGCAAACGGCGAACTGGGCCTCACCTTCATCGGACATTCCAGCTTTTTTCTGCAAATTGGCGGACAGAACGTCGTCATCGATCCCAACTTTGCGCGCTGGCTGTTTGTTCTAAAGCGCCTGCGTCAACCTGGATTGAACCTGCGCGACCTGCCTCCCATGGACGTCGTATTGGTGACGCACGCGCACTTCGATCACCTGCATCGTCAATCGCTGCGGGCCATCGCGCGGCAAACCCGGCGGCAGACCGGAACCGCGCCCACGCTGGTCGTGCCCCATCATTTGTTCGACCTGGTCTCCGATCTGGGCTTCGAAGAGATTGTCGAACTGGAGTGGTGGAACACCTATCGCCACGGGGCGCTCGACATTACTCACGTGCCGTCGCGGCATTGGGGAGCGCGCATTATCAAGGATTCGCACCGCGGCTACGGGGGCTACGTGCTGCGCAGCGGCAAACACTCCGTGTACCATGCCGGAGACACCGCGTATTTCGCGGGCTTTCGCGAAATCGGACGCCGCTTGTCGCCCGAACTGGCGCTGCTCCCCATCGGCGCCTACAACCCGCCGCAATTCCGCAACGTGCACACCAGTCCCGCCGACGCCACCCAGGCCTTTCTCGATCTGAAGGCCCGCTGGATGGTGCCCATGCACTATGGAACCTTCCGCCTGTCGCACGAACCCATCGAAGAGCCTCTCCAGTTGCTGGAGCGCGAAGCGCTGAAGGCCGGAGTAAGAGACAAGGTGCTGGTTATGGAGGAGGGCATCACCCGCTTCTTCTGATGGCGTGGGGTTGTCCTACGAGTGTCTTCCGGTGTTCTGATGTAATTCAACGAGGGCCAGAGAGAGTATTCTTCAGCTATGGACAAGAAGGAGATCAATTCCCCAAAGTTGACGGAGCATTTTCTCTATTGGATTTGCGGTATCGGAGGTGTGCTGCTGGCAATTCTTTTTGCTCATTACGTGTATCACGTTTTTTGAAGCGGGTGAAGAGGAGAGAAGCAGGAGCTGATGCACTCCATCAACAATTCAAATTGGACTTAGCGCGAACCGGATACTAAAGTTTATAGATCGGCGACATATATCGGGAATAGCGCAAGCCCAAAAGCCGCAATTTGGCCATCCGACAAGCACTGTGGTAATCAACAATTCCGCAACCGATGTGGAGTGGTTCGGTTTTCACCCGATAGAATGGCTCAGGAGATGGTTTATTCCAACCGTCTTCCCGTGGCTGGGCTGGCGACGGGGTGAGCGGTTGCGAGAACCTTAGGGATCTGGGAAATGGAGACAAGATTGGATCGACCGAACGAGATGGTTCAGGACCACGATGCCTGTTCTCTCGATGCCAGCCATGTGCTGACGTGGGAGGAGATCGCGCACCTGACGGCGGATCCGAGCAAGCCGGCCGAGACCCTGATGAACGTTGTGGCATTGATTGCCAGACGGTTTGCCGCCGATGTCTGCTCGGCCTACCTGTTGGAGCCTGACCGGGCCAATCTCGTTCTGGCCGCGACGCTCGGGCTTCGCCATGAATGTATCGGCAAGCTTCGTATGTCAGTGAATGAAGGGCTGGTCGGGCTGGTCGCGGAACAGGTCCGCCCGGTGGCGGTTGAACAGGTCAGAAATCACCCGCGCTTCAAGTACTTCAGCGAAGCGGGTGAGGACGCTTACCAATCGTTCCTGGGAGTTCCCCTGATTGATCGCGGTGTGCTGCAAGGCGTTCTGGTGATTCAAACGGTGGAGGCGCGGGTCTTTCCGGAAAATGAGATTCGCCTGCTCAGCGAGGCGGCGAAGCGGGTTGCGCCCGTGGTGAGCGAGGCCCGCACGCTCGACCGCTTCATCGCGCCTGCCCAGGAGCGGCTGTGGGCACTGGCGCGCAACCTGTGGTGGAGTTGGGATCACGATTCGGCCGGCTTGTTCCATGATCTCGATCCACTGCGCTGGAGTCAGCTCAATCACAGTCCGGTGTCGCTGCTGAACGAGTATCCTCTCGAGAAACTCGAAGCGCGCGCTACCGAACTGGCGCTGCACAGCCGGATCAACTACGCCTATCGCCGCCTGCGCGAGTACGAGAGTACGGAGCGAACCTGGGGTGCGCGCCACGCCGGCGTGCTGCGGCCCCGTCCGGTGGCTTATTTCTCCGCCGAGTTTGGCGTGCACGAATCCCTCCCGATCTATTCCGGTGGACTTGGAGTTCTGGCGGGCGATCACATCAAGAGCGCCTCCGATCTGGGGATCCCTCTGGTTGGGGTGGGCCTGTTTTATGGCCAGGGATATTTCCGCCAGCGCCTCGATCACGACGGCTGGCAGCGCGAGGAGTATCTCGAGACCGATGTCAACCAACTTCCCATGGAAGCGGCCATCGGGAAAAACGGCCGGCCGGTGGTGGTGCAGGTCGATACTCGCCATGGCTCGATCCGCGCAAAAGTGTGGCGCGTGAAAGTGGGCCGTTGCGATCTGTTGCTCCTAGACTCGGACGTGGAAGGCAATGCCCCCGAGGACCGGCACATGACCTCGCGTTTGTATGGCGGTGACGGCCGGGTTCGGGTGCATCAGGAACTGCTTCTGGGCGTGGGCGGCCTGCGCGCTTTGAAAGCGCTCGGCATTACCCCCGGCGTTCTTCACCTGAACGAAGGACATAGCGGATTTGCAGTGCTGGAAGCGATTCGCCAGCGCATGGAAGAAGAGGGCATCAGCTTCGAGAAGGCCGTGCCTCGCGTTGCCCGTGAAGTGGTGTTCACGAGCCACACTCCCGTACCCGCCGGCCACGATCGCTTCGACGCCGATCTGGTCGAGGAGCATCTCGGACCTCTGCGCGAGGCCCTCGGGCTTTCCCGGGAAGGTTTCATGGCGCTGGGGCGCGAGAACCCGGAAAGCGACGAACGCTTCTGCATGACCGTACTTGGCCTGCGGCACTCGCGGCGGGCCAATGCAGTTTCCTCTCTGCACGCTGAAGTCTCGCGCGCCATGTGGACCGGACTCTATCCCGGCAAACAGGAAGACGCGGTTCCCATCGGGCACATTACGAACGGCGTGCATGTTCCCTCCTGGCTGGCGCCGCAGATGTTTCGCCTTTACGATCGCCATCTCGGCACGGGATGGCACCTGCGCAGCAGCGAAGCCAAAATCTGGGATGGCATCGATAACGTTGACGACGGCGAACTTTGGGAGACACATTTCAACCTGAAATCGCGTCTGATCGAATTTGTGCGGCGCCGCGCCGTGAAGCAGGCGGCGCGGCGCGAAGAACCGCGGGGGGTGCTGCAGCAACTGGAACGCGTACTCAGTCCGGACGCGCTCACCATCGGTTTTGCGCGCCGCTTTGCCACCTACAAGCGCGCCAATCTGATTTTGGCCGACATCGAAAAGATAGCCGGCATGGTCAATGACCCGAAGCGCCCGGTGCAGTTCGTGTTTGCCGGAAAGGCGCATCCTCTCGACGAACCGGGCAAGCGCGTGCTGCAGCAAATTGCCCAGTTGATGCGCGATCCGCAGTTCTCCGATAAATTCGTCTTCGTCGAAGACTACGACATCAACGTCGGCCGCCATTTCGTGCAGGGTGTCGATGTCTGGCTTAACAATCCGCGGCGTCCGCTGGAAGCCTCCGGAACCAGCGGCCAGAAAGTCGTTTTAAACGGGGGCCTGAACCTTTCGGTGCTGGACGGTTGGTGGGCAGAAGCTTACGACGGCATGAACGGCTTCGCCATCGGAGACGGCAGGACTCACTCCGACATGAATGTTCACGATACGCGCGACGGAGAGGACCTGCTGCGAGTGCTTAGTGAAGAAGTGATCCCGCTGTACTATCAGCGCGATCGGGACGGCCTGCCGCGCGGCTGGATCCAGCGCATGAAGCGCACCATCCGCACCCTCGGGTGGCGCTTTAACGCCGATCGCATGGTGATGGATTACACGCTGAAGTGCTACGTTCCAGCGGCCGGCGGCACCTCGAGCGACCTGCGGCCAAAACTGTAAGTTGCTGTACCCCGCTCGTGTGGGGACGGGCGCCCTCGCCCGTCCGAGCCGAGCGAAGCTCGGCAGCCGTCTGTGGTCGCAGCAACTCTTGATTCGCTGTAGGCGTTGAATCCGTCGAGCCGTCGATCCGACGGGCCGAAGAGTCCCGAACCGCGCTTTCAACTTGACAGTTGGGCGGGACCATTTAGAATGTATGAATATTTATGCATTACGATGGATAAATATGCTTTAAAGAAGAAAATGGGGGCAACGGGGATCCGGTAGATTTGAAGCAAATCTGATGGCGGCCAAACTTAAAACCGCAGTTCTCGGCGCGACCGGCTATTCCGGCCTTGAACTCGCTCGGCTGCTCGGCCGGCATCCGCGGACCGGCGCGCCCTTGCTTTTGCGGCGCACGGCAGAGACAGTCACCAAGACCGGCGATACCGACGGGCACCCGGCCGGATTGCCGCACACTTCCGGCAACGGCAATTTGCCCGTGCAGGCGCCAATCCAGCCGTTTTCGTGGTCGGCGTTGGAGCAGCATGGCGTGGGACTGTTGTTCCTGGCTACACCGCACTCCGTTTCTCGCGAACTGGTTACGGAGGCGATGACCGGCGGGCTGATGACCCGCGGGCTGCGGATCGTCGATCTGAGCGGGGCGTGGCGGCTGAAACAGGAACAGCATCGCGCCGTCTATGGTTTCAAGGATGCCAACGCGCAGACCGCGGCGGACCTCACGGAGCGCGCCGTGTACGGTCTCCCGGAATTGAAGCCGAATGCGGACCAGATCCCATCGGCCGCTTTGGTGGCGAATCCAGGCTGCTATGCGACATCCGTCATTCTTGCGCTGGCGCCCTTGCTCGCGGCCGGCATGGTGGATTTGGATCGGGGCATTATCTCCGATTCGAAGTCCGGCGTATCCGGCGCCGGCAAGGAACCCACGGCGCGTACTCATTTCGTCTCGGTGGCGGACAATTTTTCCGCCTACTCGGTCTTCGGACACCGGCACACCGGCGAGATTCTCGAGCAACTGGCGCTCAATTCCCACCAGTTGATTTTCACCCCTCACCTTTTGCCAATTCCGCGGGGGATTCTGTCCACGATTTATGTCTACCTGAAGCGCGAAATGACGGCGGACGAGATTCAAGGTTGTTTCCAGGATTTCTACGAGGGCAAGCGGTGGGTTCGTATTTTTCCGGCATCGCATTTGCCGCAGATCCAATTTTCGGTGCACACGAATTACTGTGATCTCGGTTTTTGCCTCGCGCGCGATGGCCGCCGGCTCGTGATTGTTTCCTGTCTCGACAACCTGCTCAAAGGCGCAGCCGGTCAAGCCGTGCAGAACATGAACCTCATGTACGGCTGGGACGAGACGGAGGGCCTGCAATGAAAATTGTTGTCAAGATTGGCGGCGCGGCGCTGGAGGATAAACCGATTCTTCAGAAGTGCGCGAAAGCGGTGGTGCAACTGGCCGAGGACGGACACCAGGTCGCCGTCGTGCATGGCGGCGGCAGCGCGCTGACGCGGACCCTGAAACTCCTGGGGAAGAAAAGCGACTTCATCCACGGACTGCGCGTGACTGACGCCGAGACGCGCGATGTAGCGCTGATGGTGCTTGCCGGCATCGTGAACAAAAGCCTGGTGGCGGCGATCGCGGCTGCGGGGTGTCCGGCCATCGGCCTCTGCGGCGGGGACGGCGGCGTCTTTCGTGCCCGCAAGAAACAGGACGCGGAACACGACTTGGGATTTGTCGGCGAAATCTGTTTTTCCGAACCGCGCTGGCTCAGGGCCATCTGGGCCGAAGGCGGCATTCCTGTGCTCTCCTCGGTTGCGCTCGGAGGCGACGGGGAGTATTACAACGTCAACGCGGACCAGATGGCCGCCGCGTGCGC
>JBKQLO010000109.1:0-16202 GCA_052147055.1 Terriglobales bacterium | reverse complement strand
TGGCGCGTGCTGTCCGCTGGCGGCGATGCGCTCGACGCCGTCGAAGAAGCCGTCGTGGTCATGGAAGACGACGAGACTTTCGACGCCGGGCGCGGCAGCTTTCTGAATCGCGATGGCAAAGTGCAGCTCGACGCGCTCATCATGGACGGCGCCACTTTGCGCGCCGGCGGCGTGGGCTGCGTGGAGCGGTTGCGGAATCCGGTGCGGGCGGCGCGCAAGATTCTGAGCGAGAGTCCGCATCTGTACTTCGTGGCCGAAGGCGCGGAACGCTTTGCCGCCGAACATGGCATTCCCCTTTGCAAGAACGAAGACCTGATCATTCCGCGCGAGGTGAAACGTTTGCAGGAATTCCAGGCGCGAGGAGGGGAAGGCCAGAAAGGTTTGTTTGCGCCCGCGATTTCGCACGACACGGTCGGTGCGGTCGCGCTCGATGGTCACGGCAATATCGCGGCGGCGACTTCGACTGGCGGGACGCTCAACAAGGCCCCCGGGCGTCTGGGAGATTCTTCTTTAATCGGCTGCGGCTGTTTCGCCGATAACAAGACGGCGGCGGCTTCGACCACGGGCTGGGGCGAACCCATCATGAAATTGGTGCTGGCAAAGTGGGCGGCGGACCGCGTGGCCGCAGGAAACTTGCCGGAATGGGTGGCGGCCGAGGCGATGAATTACTTGCAATCGCGCGTGCAAGGCCACGGCGGAATGATTTTGCTGGATGCGCGGGGACGGTTCGGGATCGCCCACAACACGCCGCGCATGGCCTGGGCGGTGAAGACCGCCAAGCACGAAAACTCCGGCATTTCGCGGTAGAGCTCTTAGTCGCAGAGATCGCTGAGAACGGCCGCGGAGGTCGCGGAGAACAGCTTCATTTGCGCTCCCGCACGGGCGAGGGCGCCCGCGCCTACATAAACAAAGCTAACGAAGCCAATTCCTCACAGTAATTTAGCTTGCTTTCGGCATCCCGCTGATGTTACAAACCTGCCGTCCGCACCTTCTGAAAAATATGTCTGCACTAAAGGCTGCCGAAGAAGTTCGGAGAGGCCGTTGCCTTCAGAATCCCCCACAGGAGAACACTGTATGACGAGCCGGAAACTGGTTTCGCTTGCCGCTTTTATGCTGCTGACTGGGTTTGGATTCGGGCAGGGTGTTGCCACCGGCGATCTGCACGTCACGGTGAAAGATCCCGGCGGGAATCTGGTGACCAATGCCGCGGTCACGGTGCGGGACCAGGCGAAGGGGTTGGAGCGTTCCACCACGGCAAACACAAATGGAGAGTACCGCGTTGTGCTCCTGCCGCCCGGGAGTTACACGGTATTGGTTCAAGCCAAGGGTTTCGCCAATGCTGAAGCTCAGAATGTGGCCATCACGGTCGGCGGAGTGGCCGATCTGCCGGTATCGCTTGCGGTGGAAGGAACGCAGGTAGTGGTCAACGTGAGTGGGACAGCTGAACTGGTCGAAACCACGCGCAGTTCGTCCACCGACACGATTGGACAACGGCGCATTGACAACCTTCCCATCAACGGGCGCAACTACATTAACTTCGCGCTCACCGACTCCCAAGTAGTACGAGACAACGCCCCTTCGATCGGCGCAGCGCCCACGAGTGGGCTTAACATGAGCGGGCAGCGGGCGCGGTCGAACTTGGTCAACGTGGACGGCGCGGATGCCATCGACAACTCCACCAATGGTGTGCGGTCGACGGTTTCGCAGGAAGCAGTGCAGGAATTTCAGATCATCAATAACAGCTACGCGGCGGAATACGGACGGGCGGCGGGCGGAGTGGTCAACATCATCACGCGGTCGGGGTCGAACGATTTCCATGGCGACGTGTACGGCTACTTGCGGAACCGGAACTTCCAGGCCGTGAACCCCTTCAGCACCACACCCAACCCGGCCTATACGCGGGTGCAAGCAGGAGCGGCGTTTGGCGGTCCGATCAAGAAGGACAAAACGTATTTCTATTTCGCTTACGAGATCACACGGCGGCACGAGACCGGATTCTCCAGCATTGGGGCGGACAATTTCGATTTGGTCCCTTTCAATAGCGCGCTGGCCGGACTGCCGTTTGGGACAATACAGCTGACGCAGCCCCAGGTGCAGTTTCTGACCAATCCCGCGGTGCAGCAGCAGGAGTTTCTCAACCCCGCATTTGCACAAGAGGTAGGGCAGTACGCGGTGCTGGCAGCGGCGTCTTCGGGAATGGCCTTGAATGGCGCGTGGCCGACGTCGGTGGTGCAGGCTTTGACTCTGGGAGGGCTGTCGAAGTTTTCAGCCTTTCCCACCAGCTGTGCGCCTCCCGGACCGTGTTTTGTGCCGTCGGCGTTCCAGACGCTGCAATCCCAGGTGGGTAACTTTCCGATTTTTGAGGGAACCAGTCTGTATTCGCTGCGCATTGATCACAACCTGAACAGCAACAACCGGATCATGCTGCGCGCCAACGTTAGCCCCAGCACGGTCACTGGAATTGAGGTCAATGGGGAAAACCAGGTTTCCGGGCAGAACTCTTATTCGCGCACTTCGCAGCAAACTTATCGCGACGTGACCGGAGTGTTTCAGGACACCTGGACCATTGGCAACAATAAAGTAAACCAATTCGGCTTCCAATATGCGCGCCGAGGATTGTCCTATTTCTATTCCAGCGCACCGGGTGGTAGCGATGTAGCGGTAAACATCCCGGGATTTGCCTTTTTCGGGCGCGAACCCTACTCCTACATTCAGCGGGTTGAACAGCGTTACCAGTTCACCGACAACTTCTCCTGGACGATCGGGCGCCACGATACGAAATTGGGAGTGGACTTCAACTACATTCCGCTTACGGCGACGTTCACAGTGAACTACGGCGGGGAATATACGTTTGGGGCACAAGATGTTTTCCCAGTAACAATTGCGGCACCCGCGGGAACGGCGTTCCCTCAGTTCAATGCCATTCAGGCTTATGGAGCAGGTATTCCGACCGACTACGTGCAGGGTATTGGCAATCCCCACGATTCGTTCTCCAACAAGCCACTGGGACTCTATTTGCAGGATTCGTGGCGAATGCGATCGAATTTGACCTTCAACTACGGGGTTCGCTACGACGTGGAGTTTCCGCCACAACTAGCGGCGCCGAATGCTCTGGCGCTTGCCGCCTACAACCAGCTTGGCTTGCAGAAGGGGATTCAAACCGATACCAACAACATTCAGCCGAGAATCGGCATGGCCTGGGACCCCAAGGGCGACGGCAAGACGGTGATCCGTGCCTCGTATGGCATTTTCTACGATCATCCGCTGCTCGGATTGTATTTCCTGGGCGATGCGTCGGACGGATCGAGGAGCGGGCAGTCACTGCTGTTCGGAGCCGCTCCGGGATGCAACACGCTGGTGCCGCCGTTGAGCCTGACGGCCACCAATACTTTCCAGGGACTGGCGGGGAACTGCTTCCCGGCGGCGGTGACAGGGTTCGGTTATGAGGCCAACCAGCAACAATTCAACTCCTTCCTGCCCAATTCACTGTTCATCAATCAGGGGTACCTTGCAGCGGGAGTGCCTTTGCTGAACCAGCCGTTTGGTTACCCGCAGGCGAAGAACTTTGTGTACGCTTATTCGCAGCAGGCGAACTTCGCCTTGGAGCGGGAGTTAGGCGGCGGTTTTGCCCTGGGGCTGGCCTACAACTGGAATGCCGGGCGTCACCTCAACCGGCCTATCAATGCCAATACGGTGCGGGGAGACTTGCTGGTGGAGAACTGGGAGGCCGCATTTGCGACTAACCCGGTGGCTACCGGCTCGAACCCGTTAGGGGTCGCGTCATGCGGCCCGAGTCCATTTGCCGCGCTGCCCGGGGCACTCCCTTTCTTCGTACCTGCAACATTGGTCAGCGATTTCCGGCCGGGCGGACTGAATCCTGCAATGGCAGGTGTGTTCGCACCCTGCGTGCCGCTGGCACAGGCCGATCTGAAGGCAGCAGGGCTGAATGCCGCGTGCAATCCAACTACGCTGGCGAACTGCATCCCGTTCAGCGACATGGATGCGAACTATTCCAACGGCAGCTCGAACTATAACGGGTTTACGGCCAACCTGCGCAAACGGTTTGGCAACCACTACGAGTTGTTGGCGTCGTACACATTGTCACACTCGATTGATGATTCCACGGACTTGCAGTCTCCGCTGGTGCCCCAGGATAGCTTCTACCCGCAATTGGAGCGTTCGAACTCGCTGTTCGATCAGCGGCATCGCTTCGTGTTCAGCGGGGTGTATCAAAGCGGGAGGCTTGGGGGCGACGGCTTTGCCAGCAAGTTCTTCAGCAACTGGACTTTTGCGCCAATCATTGAGATTTCCTCTGGAAGGCCGTACAACCTGACTACGGGCAGCAGCGACAATTTTCAGTTCGTTTCCAGTGGCGGCCGGCCGAATGTGGTTCCGGCGGGTACACCCACCAACGCGTGCGGGTACCAGACCGTGGCGTCGTCGGTCTCACCCACGGGCTTCTTCCAGGAGCCTTGCTTTGCCGGCCTGACGCCCCAACAGCTTGTGGCTCCGAACGCATTGCTTTTGCTCGATGGCAACTTCGGCCGCAACGCCGCGGTATCGCCGTATACGGTGTTCAATGATGTCCGGCTGGCGCGGCGCATCTATCTGGGCGAACGGGTGAATTTGGATTTGATTGCCGATATGTTCAACATCGCCAATCGATTTAACGTGGCGCAGGTGAATCCGTTGTACACCAACGCTGGGCAGCCCACCGCCGCATACGATCCGCGGCAGTTCCAGTTTGCGATGAAGTTCAACTGGTAGGAACTGACACAGCGTAGGCGACGACGGTTCCCACCCGCAAGTTCTGGGAATTGACCATGATCCGCCATGCGGGTGTGAACCTATTTTGCCCAGTCTTCGTTGGCGCCTGCAACTTTTGTTGGCCGTGGGCCGTAGTCCTGAAGATGGACAGTCCAACACGCAGGAGACTTCCGGCATGGATGACGGCGCGATTGCTGGTTCGACAATGACAACACCTGAGGCCACCCAGCCATCAGGGTCCAAGGATCTGCAATGAACGGTTGGGCCCGAAGCCAGCGTGTTTACTCCGCTTGCGCTTCTGATTGTGGCCGTGATGTTCAGCCGGCGATATCGGGAAGCGAAGTATGTGACGCCGGCAGCAGTGACGCGCCGGGCTTCTTGAGTTGGGTGGGGTTCAGAGGAATGGTTAACCACAAAGGACACGAAGGTTCACAAAGGAACGCTCGTGGAACTAAGTTCTGAGAGCGAATTGACCTTCGTGGTTTGATGAGGCCGCCTGCTACACTCTTTGCATCTCTGATTGCATCCTTGGCGATAGCCGGAGTCCCGCTTTGTATGTCCGAACATTACACTCCCAGTGTGCGCACCCGTTTGGTGCGCGAGGCTGACCGTGCGGTTTATGACCGCGCGGCTGCTTATCGAATACTTGATGAAGGTTTCATCTGCCACGTGGGATTTGTGGTGGATGGCCAGCCATTTGTGATTCCCACCGGGTATGGACGAGTGGGAGATAACCTTTATATTCACGGGTCGGCGGCGAGCCGCATGTTGCGGAATTTGGATCAGGGAGTGGCGGTGTGTGTGACGGTCACGCTGCTGGACGGGCTGGTGCTGGCGCGGTCGATCTTCAATCACTCCATGAATTACCGTTCGGTGGTGGTATTGGGGACGGCGGTGGCGGTGCAGGATCCGGCGGAAAAGCTGGAGGCGCTCAGGCGGTTGTCGGAACATATTTTGCCGGGACGGTGGGCGGAGTCGCGGCAGCCGAATGAGAAAGAGATCAAGGCGACGCTGGTGATGCGGTTGCCGCTCACGGAGTTTTCGGCGAAGGTGCGGCAGGGTGCGCCCCTCGATGATGAGGAAGATTATGCGTTTCCGACGTGGGCGGGAGTGATTCCGCTGCGGATGGTGGCGGGAGCGCCTATTGATGATCCCAGGCTGATGGTGGGACAGGTGGCGCCGGAGTACGCGAAGAGGTATTCGCGGAAGTGGTAGAGAAAAGCGGTCACCACAGAGGCACAGAGACACAGAGAAAACCCAACGGCTAAAACCACAAACGACACCAAGGTACACAAAGGAAAGGCAAAGGCTTTAACCACAAAGGACACGAAGGTACACAAAGGAAAACGGAGTGACGTGTCCCTGACCTGCGAAGCATAAGCATGCATTTTCTGATCATCGGAGGGACGAAGTTCATCGGGCCACATGTGGTGCGGCAACTGGTGGAGCAGGGGCATGAAGTAGTCGTCTATCATCGTGGGCAAACCGAAGCTCAGATGCCAGCGGGCGTGCGGCACATCCGCAGTGCGCAAGCGGCCATACCGGTGCTGGTGTTTTCTGACGAGGCGCTCGCCGAGCGCTTCGACGTTGTGGTACACATGATCGCCATGGGCGAGGCGGATGCTCGGGCTGCGGTCGAGGCGTTTCGAGGCCGCGCGGGACGATTGGTAGTGGTCAGCAGCGGGGATGTTTATCTCGCTTACGGACGCTTTACTGGTATCGAGCCAGGACCGTTAGAGCCAGTGCCGCTGCACGAAGGGTCTCCGCTTCGCAGTGTGCTGTATCCCTACCGTGAGAAGGCGGCGGCGGCCGCTGACTGGACCTATTCCTACGAGAAAATTCTAGTGGAGCGTGAGGTCATGGGCGACGCGGCCCTGCCGGGCACAGTGTTGCGGCTACCGAAAGTTTACGGCCCAGGCGGCAACGCCGATCTGGCGACGGTTTACGCTATGCGGAATCACCCGCAGTGGCGCTGGACTCACGGGTACGTGGAAAACGTGGCGGCGGCGATTGTGCTGGCGGCGATGCATCCGGCGGCAGCGGGACGGGTCTACAACGTGGGTGAGGAGCGTACGCCTACCGTGGCCGAGAGGATGGCGGGATTGCGGGCGTCCACCGTTGCGAGCGACGAAAACAATGCGTACAACTTCGGGCAGGACATTGTGTACGACACGGGGCGGATCCGGGCAGAACTGGGATATGAGGAGATCGTGGCGTACGAGGAAGGACTGCGGCGGACGTTGGAGCGGTGAGACTTAGCTCGCGCAAGAGGTCTCGTCGACGCTTGACAGCATTGGGTAAAGACATATATCTTTACTGTAGGGATGCCAAGTAAAGAATGAAATACTCCAGCACGATCAGTACCAAGGGGCAAGTTACGGTTCCGCAGGAAATCCGCAATCGCCTCGGTCTTGCGGCCGGGGACCGAGTGGAGTTTGTGGTCGAGGGCGAGCGCACGGTCATTCGTCCTTCACGATCGGTGAACGCGTTCGCCAAGTTCAAAGGCGCTCTCAAAACGTTCCCAGGCGGCAAGAGAGAGATAAATGCCTGGATCCGCGAGCTGAGGGATGACGACTCCGACGGCAAATGAGGACCGCAGTCGACACAAACGTCATTTCGGCGCTCTGGTCTGACGAGGCTCAGGCCTCGAGTATTGTGAGTGCCCTTGCGGGTTCGCGAGAACGCGGTGGCGTGGTGGTGTGCGCGCCGGTCTATATTGAATTGCTGGCGCATCCCAAAGCGAGTCAAAGCTTCGTTGACCGGTTTCTGATTGAAACCGGGATTCAGGTCGATTACAACCTTGAAAAGGACATTTGGGGCGAGGCGGGCAAGGTTTTTGCAGCGTATGCTGAGCGCCGCCGTCGTTCAGCCGGAGGGTCTCCACGACGTCTGCTGGTCGACTTCGTCATTGGGGCGCACGCAACGCTACGAGCTGATCAGTTGATGACCCTCGATCCTTCCCGTTATGTTCGGGACTTTCCGCGACTCCGCGTCATCTGAAACTGGCTCTTAAAATCTTGCTACGGCAACAGCAGTAATTTTCCTGTGGTCTTGCGGGCTTCGAGATCGCGGTGGGCCTGCGAAGCATCGGCAAGCTTATAAGTGTGTTCAACGCGGAGTTTGAGTTTGCCATCGGCGACCATCTGAAACACGGCGCTGGAGCGAGAACGCAGTTCTTCTGAGGTGGCGATGTAATTCCAAAGCGTGGGCCGGGTGACAAAGAGAGAGCCTTTGGTCGAGAGTTGGATGAGATCAAACGGGGGAACCGGGCCGCTGGCGCCTCCGAACAGCACCATGTAGCCGCGGGGCCGCAAGACGTTCAGACCTTTTTCGAAAGTGGTCTTGCCGACGCCGTCGTAAACCACGTCCACGCCTTTGTTGCCGGTGAGACGTTTCGTTTCGGTCTCGAAATCGGCGTGAGAATAGAGAATGACTTCGTCGGCTCCGGCTTGACGCGCGAGCCTGGCCTTTTCTTCGGTGGAAACGGTAGCGATGACGCGGGCGCCGAGATTGTGGGCCATCTGCACGAGTAGAGATCCGACACCGCCAGCGGCGGCGTGGATGAGGGCGGTCTGTCCCCGGCGCAGCGGGAAAGTGTCGTAGAGCAAGTAGTGCGCGGTCATACCTTGCAGCAGGACGGCGGCGGCTTGCGGGTCGGACACTGCCTGCGGAACGGTCACCAAACGGTCGACTGGAACTGCGGCGTACTCCGCGTAAGTGCCGAGGACGCCGGTCCAAGCGACATGGTCACCGGGCCTGACGGAAGTGACTTCGGAACCGATCGCCGAGACTGCGCCAGCAGCTTCCTGTCCGAGAACGAATGGCAGCGGAACTTTGTAGCGGCCCTCGCGCTGATAGGTGTCAATAAAGTTGACTCCGGAGGCCGCGATCTTGACGACAGCCTCGTTAGATTTGGGCTGGGGGACGGGCAGGTCGACAAGTTGCAGGACTTCCGGACCGCCGGTTTGTGATACCTGAATGGCTTTCATGATGCTTAGACTATCGAAGACCAGTTCTCGGTTCTCAGTTTTGGGTTGTCAGTGGGGAGGTCGGAGGATCCGTAGAATGACCCCGATCGAAGCGTCGGAGACGGGGGAGGGTAACATGGCCAACTGGTCCCAAAGGTAACCTAGGCCACTCCGATTGCAGATTGACCCGTCTAACCCATGATAGTAGGATTAGCTGACCTGTGGAAATTGTGGGTGGATTGCTGTAAGTAGAAGATAAATATGAGGATCGGTAAGCAACACCTGCGGATCACGGGAGCCATTGCCTGGCTTCTGGGCAGCCTCGCTTGCCAGAGCGCACCACATCCCGTGGCGCTGCTGCCGGAAAAGCAGGCCAGCGCGCCGGCGCTCACAACGCCATTTGCGGCACCCCAGTCTGCTGCGGCGGCAAAGCCAGAACCCACAAGTCAGCCTCAGCCGGAGGCTAAACCCGATCCAGCGGCAGACCTGATCGCCCGGGTGGAAAAGGAATATCAAGCCGGGCAAGCGAACTACCAAGCGGGGCACCTGGAAGCCGCGAAAGAGAATTTTGATCGCGCCTTCAACCTGCTGTTGGAGAGCCCGTTGGATGTGGGGTCGGATGAGCGTTTGCAGCAGGAGTTCGACCGCTTGCTAGACGGGGTGAACGGCCTTGAGATGCAGGCTCTGGAGCAGGGGGATGGATTCAGCGAACAGAAAGCGGAGCCGGCGCCGATCGATGAAGCGAACGAGGTAACCTACCCGGTGGATCCCAGCATTAAGGCCAAGGCTGAGGCGGAAGTTAAGGAGACGCATTCCGATCTGCCGCTGATGATGACCGATCCGGTGGCGGGCTACATTAACTACTTCTCGACGCGGGGACGGGGAACGCTGGAGCGGGCGCTGGCGCGAAGTGGACGTTACGAAGAGATGATTCGGAGAATTCTGAAAGAGGAGGGCGTACCCCAGGACTTGATCTACCTGGCGCAGGCGGAGTCGGGCTTCCATCCCCTGGCACTTTCTCGGGCGGGGGCGCGGGGCATGTGGCAATTCATGGGAAGCCGGGCCAAAGGGTACGGCTTGGAGCGTAACTGGTGGGTGGACGACCGGCAAGATCCGGAGAAAGCTACGCGGGCGGCGGCACGTCATCTGAAAGATTTGTACAACGAGTTCGGGGATTGGTACCTGGCGATGGCGGCCTATAACTCGGGGCCGGGAACAGTGCAGAGCGCGGTCAAGCGGACCGGGTATGCGGATTTCTGGCAACTGTACAAGCGCAACGTGCTGCCCAAGGAAACGCGGAACTACGTGCCGATCATTATTGCCGTGACCATCATGGCCAAGAACCCGCAGCAGTATGGGTTGGAGGACGTGGTAGCGGAGAAGTCGGAGTCTTACGACAAAGTTGAAATCGACTATCCCGTGGATCTCCGGCTGGTGGCGGAATGTGTGGACGCTTCTGCCAGCACACTGCAGGAACTAAACCCCAGCCTGCTGCGACTGACAACTCCCAAGAACCAAGAGTTCGAACTGCACCTGCCGGCAGGCCGCAAGGACATTTATCTGACGGCAATTCGGGCGATTCCTCCCGACATGCGGGTGTGGTGGCGGTACCACAGTGTAGTTCCGGGCGATACGCTGGCCTCGGTTGCCAAGGCTTATCGCAGCAGCCGTAAGGCGATTGCGGAGGCAAATGGGCTGGGCGAAGACGAGAAACTGACAACGGAGAGTAAGCTGATCATCCCGGTGACGCCGGGCAGGCATGCTTTTGGCGAGGGTGAGGCGGCGTATGCGCGGCATGTCACGCGCTACAAGGTGAGAAGGGGCGACACAGTGGAGAGTGTGGCGGACAATTTCGGCGTCCCGCCAGCCATGGTGCGGCGTTGGAACCACTTGAAGGGCGACAGTTTAGCGGGGCGACAGGTGTTGTATGTCCGCCTGCCGGTTACCCCGAATTTCGATGAGAAACGGTCGATGGATTCGGCTAAGCCAAAATCCAAGAAGACGTTACATGCCGTTGACAGGCAGGGGGCAGTGCGGCATAGGGTGGAACCCGGCGAGACCCTGTACTCGATCGCGAAGTCCCATAACACTACCGTGACCGCCCTCAAACAGCAGAATGGCAACCTAGCCACGCTGAAGCCCGGAATGATCTTGCTCATCCACAGCGGGCAATAGCCTCCTAGCTGCTTGCTAAGGGAGGCGGTTTCAATCTGAGAATCGGTTAACATCGAGGCTGGCCGATTTCCCTTCCATTGCAGCCCCGGAAGAGAGACCAAAAAATCTGAGTTCGGTGTAATATGCAGGGGAGTCGGCAAGCAGCAGCTATTTCGGGTCACAGCCGGGCGAAAAACTGCTGTGCTATAATCGCGCCCCGCCGAGTGAAGATGAAGTAAATGCAGTTTTCTTTCTTTCTCAGAGCAGGCAATGTGTAGCATCCGGTCATCGGGGCAACCGGAAAATTCAGGAGGAAATGATGACTTTCTACGAGACCCTCTATCTACGGGATGACGAGATGGACGAGTTGGGCGACAGTGGCGCGTATGGCGAGTCGTTGGAAGAAGACTACGAAGAGGAAGAGGAGGAAGAAGAAGCCGAGATGCCGGCGATAAGGGAGCCGGAACCAATGGTGGTAGCTCCAATTCCTTCGATGCCGATTTCGGGCGGCGGCGGCGGGGGCGCTCCCAAGCCTGCGGCCAAGAAGGCGGCGAAAAAGAAAGCTGCTCCCAAGAAGAAGAAAAAGGCCGCCGCTAAGAAAGCTGCGAAGAAGAAACCGGCGAAGAAGAAGAAAGCCGCCAAGAGAAAGCCGGCGAAGAAGGCCAAGAAAAAGGCCAAGAAAAAAGCCAAGAAGTCCGCTCGCCGGCGACGATAAGGACAAATTCAACCGCAACAGACTGGCCGCAGCTTGGTGCTGCGGCTTTTGTTTTCAACGTTGGCTGCGAAACCGAGGGGCGACGCTCACTTCTTCGCCTGGACCGCATTCAAGCATCTTCCGTAAAGCTCCAGCAGGTGGTTGGCGTATTCGTCAGGTTTGGTAGCTGCGCCCGTACCCTGAAAGCCCACGCCGGACGAGGTAGTGCGACCGTAGCCGGTGGTCATCGCGATGAATTTCATCAAGTCGAGGGCGATGTCTTCATTGCGGCGCGCGCCCGGCGTGACGGCAGTGGTTTCGTCCATGAAGGCCTCCGTGGGAATGCGAATGCTGGGAATCTCATCATCCATCTGAAGAAATCCGGCAGAAGAATGATGATAGCACGGGCTCGAATGGAGGGGCGATCGGGCTTTACGCCGCACGGGGCACCTCGCTCATCAGGGCGAGCAGGTTTTGCTCGGAGTCGCGAAAGAAGGTCATCCAGAGATCGTGGTCGGGCATGCGGGCCAGGAGATGGGGTTGGTCTTCGAAATGGATGCCGGCAGCGAGCATGTTGCTGTGCGCCGCTTTAATGTCAGGGACAGCGAAATAAAGAACTGAGCTGGGGTGATCAAACTCCTTCTTCTCGGGCGGAGAGAGCATGAGGCGCACGCCGTTGCAGTCGAAAAAAGCCAGTTGGCCAGCCGCGAACAAAAAAGGCAGTCCGAGCTGGTCGCGGTAAAATGCGGTGGCGCGGTCGATCTGGTGAACGTTAATGCAGACCTGTCCGAGACGGGTGATACCCAGGCTTGCGGGGGCGGTCCCCATTGGTTACTTTACCTCCGTGATTAACATTAGTTAGCATAGCTAACAATAGTGCATGGCAAAAAGCAAGCGAAAACAACAACGCCCCCCGGAGCTGTTAGAGGTGGCGGATCGGCTGCATTCCGCTGCTATTCATTTGTTGCGCCGAGTAAGGAAGCAGGATTTGGCGACTGGGGAGGGACCGGCGCGGCTCTCGGCGTTGTCGGTATTGGTGTTCGGTGGCGCGATGACTCCCGGGGAACTGGCAGAGGCGGAGCAAGTGAAGCCGCCAACGATGACACGAGTTGTAGCGGGCCTGGAGCGAGGCGGACTGGTACGGCGGATGCCGGATGCGTCGGATGCCCGGCGGGTTCGGATTCACGCCACGCCGGCAGGAACACGGTTGTTGCAACGCGGGCGCAAGATGAGAATCGAGTATCTGGCGAAGCATCTCGACGGGCTCACTAGAACAGACTTGGTCACGGTGGATGAAGCGGTTGAGATTCTGGCGCGGGTGTTGCAGGAGTGGAAGTAGGACGCGGCCTCAATCAGGTTTCGATGCCCACATAACAGACCCGGCCGATCAGGTAGTCTGTGGGCTTCATGCCTTCTTCCATGGCTAGCACGTCTACCGGGTAGGCCTGATTGTGCGGGCGGAGAACCAGGTGATCGCCAGCAACTTCCACATACTTAACCGTACAAACGCCGCCTTTGTTGACGGCGTACATATTGGATTCGCCTTTTCGATAGGGCTTGAGCGAGTTGTAGTGACGGTCGATGAGTACGGTGGCGCCGGGCAGGAGGCGAGGATACATGCTCATGCCTTCGCGGGCATCAACCTTGATGAGGACAAAGCGTTCCCAGCGGTCACGGGCGGATTCGACTCCGGGGCGGAGGCCGCGCAGGAAAGTCTTCTTGAACTTCAACATGTCCTTTACGTTCATGCTCATGATGAGGGATTCGGTGGCGGCAACGGCGCCCTCGACCAAAAGCACGTTCTGAAATTCATCCTTGGCCGGAGGCAAGATGCTGGCACGCTTGTTCACCTCCGCGGGATCGAGAAGATCGAGGACAGAGAGATGCTGCACTTTGAGAACTTTGTCCATACCCTCGAGGCTCAGGCCACGTTTGCGATTGAGGAAATTGGAGATATGAGCTTGCTTGAAACCGGTCTGCGCGGCCAGGCCCAGGCCAGTCAATTCTCCTTCTGCGATGCGCTGCCATAAGGTTTTGCGGAGATTGTCCTGAAGAGTCTTGAATTTCATGTTCCCGAGTCTATCAGTTGTCTATAGCACAATGCTATTGTGAATATTGAGAGAACATCTTGACAGCCGTGGAAACACACAGCTTTCCACAGGAGGCAACACCGTCTTTTCCGGCAGAACGACCTTGACGCGAAAAATTATCGAGCTATACGATGCAAAGTGAAATATAACTTCTTATGTAAAGAGCAGGACAAGAACATGGCATGGAACGGGCAAGCGGAAAATGACGAGAAGGCGTTTGTGGAGTTTCGCCGCAAGGTTCGCTCGGCCGATGTGCTCTCGGCTGCGATGGAGCAGCTGCTGCGAGCGCTGCAATTTAGCGGGAAGCTGAGCGTGGTGGTGCAGAATGGGCGAGTGTTGAAATCCGGCTATGAGGAGGGTTATTTCCGGCAACCGACGACTTAGCGGCAGTTCCAAGTAAATAGCCGAACCAGGATATCCGTAAGAGAAACGGGCCCTGTGGCCGAGCATCGGTCCAGGGCCTTTTTGTTTGGGCTGCAGGCTTCGGGGCCACGGCCTCAAGTTGCAGCGCAAGGGAAGAAGAACAATTTACAAAGACGGAGGCGCCATGGAAAGCGAAGATTGGGAAATCATTCGGTTGGAACTTAAGTACTGTGAGCGCTGCGGCGGGCTGTGGCTGCGGCAGCGAAACACGGGAGGAGTGTATTGCGCGGGGTGCACCTCGGAGATCTCGGACTTTTCGCTTTGCGGCCGGAGGATCAGCCGGCCACGATTGCCGACAAATGGGACGCTCGAAATTGAAAGCCAGGATCGGGCAATACGGTTCATAGTTTGTGGCGGACGGGGGCACGCATGATGGACGAGGAAGAGGATGGACTAGCGGAAGCAGCGACGTTTTCTTGGGATGAAGACGGTTGGGAACCAGGAGGAGGAGAGGCGTGGTGCGACGACGAATTGGCGCTGGATCCGCCTGGGGAGGGGGTGGCTGAGGACGAGACTCTTACTCTGGAGGAGAGCTACGAGATAACTCCTCCTGCCGATCCGGATCTCTGGCTGTACCGGGACCGGACATCCGCCATTCTACGGCGTTACCTGCGTCTGGCGGTGGAAGTCGGTCGTTTGCCGGCACTGCTGGGGCGGGAGTTCTTCCGAACGCGGGTTACGTCTTACCATACGCAGACTTTTGAGGACACAGTAATTTTTGTACACGATGTGGAGCGCTGCCTGGGCCTGTTGAACAATGCTGAGATTGAGCTCATCGGCATGATTGTGATGCAGGAGCATGCTCACTACGAAGCGGCGCAAATGCTGCGGTGCACGCGTCGTACCATTGTGCGAAGTTATGGAGAGGTATTGGACAGATTAAGCGAGATTTTCCTAGATAGGGAAATATTGCGGCGTCTTCCCAAAAAATCTCCGACTTCGGCGGAAGCTTGTCAAGGGGGTGAAATTGGCGAAACCCCCGCAAGTATCTGAGAGCAAGCAAAATATATTTTTGGAAATCGTGTCTCACTTACCCTTTGAATTTGCTATTCTGAATCTAGATAGGGAAATTTATCGAGAGGCGCGCTGACGAGAGCGCGCCTTTTGCTTTTGGTCGATTCGCTTTTGTGAAATCGGGAGCGGACAGTGTGTGAAGAAATCGATGAAGAAGGCGCGCAGGCGGAAATGTCCACCGTTGCAGAGAAGCCGGTGGCGCTGGAAGCGGTGGACATGGAAGCTCTGCGAGGCCACATCAGCAATCTGGTTTGCGTCGCCGCCGCGGGAATGGTGCGCACAACCATCGAGCGGGTAAACGAAGGGCAGTATCAGGCGATGAAATATTTGTTTGAGATGATTGGGCTGTTTCCCGCGACAGCAACGCCGGATGCGCCGCAGGACGATTCGCTTGCGGGGATGCTGCTAAGCCGGTTGGGGATACCTGAGGAGAGCGGTTCTGAGGGATCGGCCGCCAAGAATCAGCAGGTCACACTGCTCAAGGGGAACAACGTAAAATGAGCGAGCGATGGATATGACTTGGATTACCGACCGGATTGCGGTTGGAGGCGGCATCTGGACAGCAGCGCACATGGCGGAGGTGGCACGCACAGGCGTGAGTCACATCCTCGACATGCAGATTGAGTTTGACGATACGGCGCTGGCAGCGCCATACGGGATTCGGGTTTTGTGGAATCCGATCGACGATGACTTTCAGCCGAAACCTCCAGAAGTCTTTGCGCGTGGCGTGGAGTTCGCACGGGAAGCACTGGACGAAGATGGAACCCGGCTTTTCATCCATTGTGCCGCAGGAATTCACCGGGCGCCGATGATGGCCCTCGCGATATTGTGCTCGACCGGGTGGGAAATAGACGAGGCGCTGACGGTTATGGAGAAGCGGCGTCCGGTGGTGGACTTCGCGCCGGTGTATGTGGAGAGCGTGAGGCGTTATTTAGGGAAATAGCTTTTGGCTTGGCGCGGGCGTTTCGACCGCGATGATGTCTCGGTTCTCGGTTCTCGGTTCTCGGTTCTCGGTTCTCGGTTCTCGGTTCTCGGTTCTCGGTTCTCGGTTCTCGGTTCTCGGTTCTCGGTTCTCGGTTCTCGGTTCTCGGT
>JBKQLO010000108.1:0-14231 GCA_052147055.1 Terriglobales bacterium | reverse complement strand
CGCGCCGCCAGCTCTTTCCCCAGCATGGCCCGCGGGAACAGCATGGCGTTGTATTCTGCCGCCACCAGGATGATGAGGGAAACCATATACATCCACACCAGCAGCGCAACCGCGACCCCCAGGGAGCCATAGATCAGGCTGTAATCGGCATAGCTCTGGAGGTACCAGCCGAATAGCGCCGTGGTCAGGAACCACAGGATGGTCGCCAGAGTGGCGCCGGGTAACACGCTGTGCCAGGGTTGGGTGCGGGGCACGGCATTGTGATAGATCAGAGCAATCACAGCGATGCTGGTCAAGGTCGCAATCAGCCAGCGGATCAGGGTCCACATCAGCACAATCAGCGGCCCGAACTCGTGGCCCAACTGGAACAGAATCCGCGTCTCGATGCGGCTGCCGAAAGCCACCAACACGGTCGAGAAAGTGAGCGGAATTCCCGCCAAAATAACCAGCGAGAAGGCGATCAGGCGTTCCTTGACCAGTCCCCATATCTTGGGCAGTTGGTAGGCGTTGCGGAAGCCTTCCATCCAGGAAATCATGACACCGGAGCCGGTCCACAGGGTGATCAGCGAAGCCGTAATCAGCACGCTCAATGGCCGCTGTAGTGTGGTGCCCCTCAGGTACACCAGAGCCGTATTGCTTCCCGCCGGCAGGATCTTGTCCACTGCACCGGAAATCTCCCGCAAGTAAGCTTCCGTCCGGTGCGACGTAGCCAGCACCGAGCCCACTACCAACAAGCTGGGAAAGAAAGTAAGAATCGAGGAATAGGCCGACGCCTTGGCCACCGCAAAGGCGTCATGCTGGAACGCGCGCCAGCATGCCAGCCGCAGCAGACGCAGAAAACGATGGATGACCGGCCAGAGGGTCGCCCCCTCCTCCACGTCATACAACAGGGAGATCTCCATCTGCTCCCGCTCTTGCATTTGTTGTGGTGTGGCGTACATGGGGGTCTAAAAGGCAGAGGGGCGGTTTGCCCGCCCCTCGCGCCCTACGAATAGTTTACTCCGCGGTAAGTTCTTCCGTTTCGCCTTCGTGACGCATCAGCTCGAGCGCGCGCTCGGCTTCTTCGTAGGCTTGCGAGACTTCCTCTTGCACCTTGGCCGCAGCTTCTTCCATTTCCGGCGAGAGGCGAACGTTGCGGTAGTACTCCATGCCGGTGCCGGCAGGAATCAGGCGTCCCACGATGACATTCTCCTTCAGACCGCGCAGGTGGTCCACTCTGCCGTTGATGGAAGCTTCGGTGAGCACGCGCGTGGTTTCCTGGAACGACGCCGCTGAAATGAACGAGTCGGTCGAGAGCGAAGCCTTGGTGATGCCCAGCAGCAGCGGCCGGCCGGTTGCCGGACGTCCGCCTTGCGCAATCACCCGCTCGTTCTCTTCCGCAAAGTGGAACTTGTCCACCTGCTCTTCCAGCAGGAACTTGGTGTCGCCCACGTCTTCCACCTTGCGCCACCGCATCATCTGGCGGACGATCACCTCGATGTGCTTGTCGCTGATGTTAACGCCCTGCAAGCGGTAGACTTCCTGGATTTCGTTCACCAGGTAAGCCTGAAGTTCCTTTTCGCCCAGCACGGCCAGAATGTCGTGCGGGTCAAGCGGCCCGTCCATCAGCGGTTCGCCCGCCTTCACGCGCTCGCCTTCCTGCACGTTGATGTGCACGCCGCGCGGCACCGAATATTCTTTTTCGGTCCCGTTGTCGGCGGTCACATACAGTTTGCGCTGGCCTTTCGCCACTTCGCCGAACTTCACCGTGCCATCGATCTCGCTGATGACCGCGGTGTCATGCGGCTTGCGGGCCTCGAACAATTCCACCACGCGCGGCAGACCGCCCGTGATGTCCTTGGTCTTCGTTGTCTCACGCGGGATCTTCGCCAGCACATCGCCCGGAAACACCGTGTCACCGTCCTGGATCATCAAGTGCGAACGTGAAGGCATCAGGTAACGCTTGCTGGCCTTGCCCTTGATTACGATCGCCGGCTGCCGCTTCTCGTCTGGTGAATCCGCCACCACGTGCCGCGACAATCCCGTCACTTCGTCCACTTCTTCGTGCAGCGTAACCCCATCTTGCAGGTCTTTGAACTGCACTGTGCCGCCGATTTCGGTCAGGATGGCGAAGGTATAAGGGTCCCACTCGACCATCACATGCCCGAGATTGACGGTGTCGCCTTCGTTGACCTTCACCTTGGCGCCGTACACCACCGAGTAGCGCTCGCGTTCGCGGCCTTTGTCGTCAACCACAGCGATCGATCCCTGACGGTTCATCACCACCAGATCGCCGCTCTTCGCTTTGACTGTCTGTAAACCAGCAAATCGCACAACACCGGTAGTCTTGGCTTCCAAACGCGATTGCTCGGAGACTCGCGATGCCGTACCGCCGATGTGGAACGTCCGCATGGTAAGCTGCGTTCCCGGCTCGCCGATCGACTGCGCCGCGATCACTCCCGTGGCTTCGCCCAGTTCAACCAGCCGGCCCGAAGCCAGGTTGCGTCCGTAGCACATCACGCAAACTCCGCGCTTCGACTCGCAGGTCAGCACCGAGCGGATTTTTACCCGCTCAATGCCCGCGGATTGAATCGATCCCGCCAGTTCCTCGGTGATCTCGTGATTGATGTCCACCACAACGTTGCCGTCGTAGTCCTTGATTTTTTCCAGCGAGACCCGGCCCACAATGCGGTCGCGCAACGGCTCGATCACTTCGCCGGCTTCCACAATGCCCGCGACGTAGATGCCGTCCACCGTCCCGCAATCGTATTCGCTGATGATGACGTCCTGGGCCACGTCCACCAGACGCCGCGTCAGGTAGCCGGAATCAGCGGTCTTGAGCGCCGTGTCAGCCAAGCCCTTACGAGCGCCGTGAGTCGAGATGAAGTACTGCAACACGTTCAACCCCTCACGGAAGTTCGCGGTAATTGGCGTCTCGATGATTTCGCCCGAGGGCTTGGCCATCAATCCGCGCATGCCGGAAAGCTGGCGAATCTGCTGTTTCGATCCTCGAGCGCCGGAGTCCGCCATCACGTAAATCGGATTGAGGTCACCTTCCTTGTCCCGCCGCTGCATCTCGCCGAACATCTCGTCGGCGACTCGTTCCGTGATTCCCGACCAGATTTCAATGACCTTATTGTAGCGCTCACCGTTGGTGATGGCCCCGTCCAGGTACTGTTGTTGAACGGCGACCACCTGCTTCTCGGCATCTTTCACCAGCATCTTCTTATCGTCCGGGATGACCATGTCGTCGATCCCGATCGAAAGCCCGGCCTTGGTCGCGTAACGGAAGCCGAGTTCCTTGACTTCATCCAGCATTTTGACCGTGACTTCCAGTCCGAAGCGCAGATAGCAATAGCTGACCAGTGCGCCAATCCCTTTCTTTTTGAGCAGCCCGTTGATGAAGGGCATGCCTTTGGGAAGGTGGTCGTTGAGAATGGCGCGTCCCACCGTGGTGTTTATGAAGGCGCGGTCATAGGCCACCGGATCCGTGTGAGTGATGTCCTGATCGTCATACGCCTGCGTCAAATCGATGGCTTCGCCGGTGTAGCGCAGACGGATGGGCGTCAGCGTCTCAATCGCCCCCGCCTCCAGCGCCAGCAGCACTTCTTCAATATTGGCGAAGGCGCGGCCTTCACCTTTGGCGCCCGGCTTGCCTTTGGTCAGGTAGTACAGGCCCAGCACCATGTCCTGCGTGGGCACGGTAATGGGATGACCCGACGCCGGCGACAGAATGTTGTGCGACGACAGCATCAGCACGCTGGCTTCAACCTGCGCTTCCGGCGAAAGCGGAATGTGTACCGCCATCTGATCGCCGTCAAAATCCGCGTTGAACGCGGTGCAGACCAACGGGTGAATCTTGATGGCCTTGCCTTCCACCAGCACCGGCTCGAAAGCTTGAATGCCGAGGCGATGCAATGTAGGCGCGCGATTCAACAGCACCGGATGGTCCTTGATGACCTCTTCCAGAATGTCCCAAACGATGGGCTCTTGCTGTTCCACCATCTCCTTGGCTTGTTTGATGGTGGTGCAGTGCCCGGTCTGCTCCAGTCGGTGATAGATGAACGGCTTGAACAGTTCCAGCGCCATTTTCTTGGGCAGCCCGCACTGGTGCAGCTTGAGCTCGGGGCCGACCACGATAACCGAGCGGCCGGAGTAGTCTACGCGCTTGCCCAGCAGGTTCTGGCGGAAGCGGCCTTGCTTGCCCTTCAAAGTGTCGGACAAAGATTTAAGGGGCCGATTGTTGGCGCCACGCAGCACCCGGCCGCGGCGTCCGTTGTCGAACAGCGCATCGACGGCTTCCTGCAACATGCGCTTTTCGTTGCGTACGATTACTTCCGGCGCATGCAGATCCATCAGCTTCTTAAGCCGGTTGTTGCGGTTGATGACGCGCCGGTACAGATCGTTCAGGTCTGAAGTCGCAAAACGCCCGCCATCGAGTGGAACCAGGGGGCGCAACTCCGGCGGAATCACCGGGATCACATCCAAAATCATCCAGTTCGGTTTGTTGCCGCTCTTGCGGAACGCCTCCACCACCTTCAGGCGCTTGGTGTACTTGAGGCGCTTCTGCAGCGAGTTCTCATGCTTCATCTTCTCGCGCAACTCGCTGGACAGGTTCTCAATGTCCACGCGCTTCAGAAGCTCTTTGATCGCCTCGGCGCCCATCATGGCTTTGAAGCCTGCTGGACGGTACTGCTGGTCAAGTTCGCGGAACTTGGTTTCGTCCTTGATGACTTCGTGGTCTTTCACCGGCGCATCGCCCGGCTCCACCACCACGTAGGCTTCAAAGTAAAGGACCGACTCCAGATCACGCAGAGAAATATCCAGCAAGTGACCGATGCGGCTGGGCAGGCCTTTGAAAAACCACACGTGCGAGCAGGGTGACGCCAGCTCAATGTGGCCCAGGCGTTCGCGGCGCACCTTCGACAGCGTGACTTCCACGCCGCACTTGTCGCAGATCACTCCGCGGTGCTTCATCCGCTTGTATTTGCCGCAGAGACATTCCCAATCCGTCACTGGACCGAAGATGCGGGCGCAAAACAGCCCGTCCCGCTCCGGCTTGAAGGTGCGGTAGTTAATGGTTTCCGGTTTCGTTACCTCGCCATGCGACCAGCTCCGGATTTTTTCCGGAGAGGCCAGGGAGATGCGGATCGCATCGAAATCTGCGATCGGATTTGCCAGGTCAAAGGGGCTCGAACGAAACAAGGTGGTCCTCCGCTTCCTGCGGCTTTTTCGCTGCCGCTCGCGGCTCCTGATTCTTGTCGCTAGCCGTCAGTCGCTAGCGAAATCTCTTGATCCGCAGACTCAAGAGCAAACTCTGCGAATCTCCTCGGGTCCAATTCCTAAAGTCCCACTAATCGGCCGCTGCCATCGCCGGCTTCTTTTCTCCGGCCTTGATCAGTTCCACATCCAGGCACAGCGATTGCAACTCACGAATCAAGACGTTGAACGATTCCGGCACTCCTGGCTCCATGGCGGCTTCGCCTTTGACAATGGCCTCGTAAATCTTGGTGCGGCCATATACGTCATCGGATTTCGCCGTCAACAGTTCCTGCAAGATGAATGCCGCTCCATACGCTTCCAGCGCCCAGACTTCCATTTCTCCGAAACGCTGGCCTCCGAACTGCGCCTTGCCGCCCAGAGGTTGCTGCGTGATCAGAGAATAGGGTCCGATGGAGCGCGCGTGGATCTTGTCATCCACCAGGTGCGAGAGTTTCAGCATGTAGATGTAGCCCACCGTGACTGGCTGTTCGAACTTGTCTCCGGTCATGCCGTCGTACAGGTACGTCTTGCCCGACTCGGGCAACCCGGCCTGCCGCAGCAATGCCTTGATCTCGCTCTCGCGGGAGCCGTCAAACACCGGCGAACCGGTGAACACTCCGCGCTTGAGTGTGGGAGCCACCGCCATCAACTCCTCGTCGCTCATGTCGGCAATGGTGTCGGCAAGAATCGTGTCCTTGAACAGGGCTTTGAGTTCCCGCCGGATGGCTTCCTCTTTCGTGTTTTCCGCCAGCATCTGCGTGATTTTCTTGCCCAGTTCGTGTCCCGCCCAGCCCAGGTGGGTTTCCAGAATCTGGCCCACATTCATACGGGAAGGAACGCCCAGCGGGTTGAGCACGATTTCGACCGGCGTACCGTTGTCCAGATACGGCATGTCTTCATCGGGCAGGATACGGGCAATCACGCCCTTGTTGCCGTGCCGTCCCGCCATCTTGTCGCCCACGCTGAGTTTGCGCTTCATGGCGACATAAACCTTCACCAGCTTGATGACGCCCGGTGGCAGTTCATCGCCCTTGGTCAGCTTGTCTTTCCTCTCGTTGACGATCTTTTTGAGCACGTCGATCTGCCGCGAAGTCATCTCCTCGATCTCGTCGATCTGCTCATTCACCCGCGGATCTTTGTCGGCATACTTGATGCGCTTCAGATTGCGGGTTGAGATGCGCTCAATCGCGTCGCGATCAAGAATCGTGTCCTTGGTCAACAGGCGCTTATTGGTGCGCTCGTCGTGCAGGTCGGCCTGCACTTCTTTGTTGCCCAGAATGTTTTCCAGACGCTTCAGGCGCTCGTCGGTCAGAATCCGGATCTCATCGGAAAGGTTCTTTTCCAACTTTGCGATCTGCATCGCCTCAATGGACTTCGCCCGTTCGTCCTTGTCCTGACCCTTGCGGGAGAAGATCTTGACGTCCACAATCACGCCCTCGATGCCCGGCGGGCAGTAGAGGGAAGCGTCGCGCACGTCTCCGGCTTTCTCGCCGAAAATGGCGCGCAGCAGTTTCTCTTCCGGCGTAAGCTGGGTTTCGCCCTTCGGCGTCACCTTGCCCACCAGAATGTCACCTTGCTTAATCGTGGCCCCAATGCGAATCACCCCGGCTTCGTCCAGATTGCGCAGCATCGATTCGCTCACGTTCGGAATGTCTCGGGTCACTTCCTCCGGCCCCAGCTTGGTGTCCCGCGACTCCAGTTCGAACTCCTCGATGTGGACGGAAGTGTAGTAATCGTCTTTCACCAGCTTTTCCGAAACCAGGATCGCGTCCTCGAAGTTGTAGCCGCGCCAGGGCATGAACGCCACCAGCACGTTGCGCCCCAGAGCCAACTCGCCGTGGTCGGTGCACGGGCCGTCGGCAATCACCTGTCCCTTTTCCACCCGCTGGCCGCGGTTCACAATGGGCTTCTGATTGATGCAAGTGTTCTGGTTGGAGCGTTTGAACTTGGTGAGCTGATAAATGTCGCTGCCCACTTCGCGGGAAAGCTGTCCCGGATGATGTTCCCCCTCCACACGCACAATGATGCGTTCCGAGTCCACCGAATCGATCACGCCGTTGCGCCGCGCCAGAATGACTGCTCCGGAATCGCGCGCGGTCACGCCTTCCATCCCGGTTCCCACAATCGGCGCCTCGGCGCGCAGCAACGGCACAGACTGCCGTTGCATGTTGGCGCCCATCAGTGCGCGATTGGCGTCGTCGTGCTCCAGGAACGGCACCAGCGAGGCCGCCACTGAGACCAACTGCTTCGGACTGACGTCGATGTAATCGACATCATCCCGCGTGACCAGCACAAAGTTGCCCGCCTTACGCGCGTTGACCAGATCGCCCACGATGCGCAGCTTGTCATCCAGTTCCACGTTCGCCTGCGCAATCACGTGCCGGTCTTCTTCCCAGGCCGAAAGATAGAACGAAAACGGTTCCACTTCCGCCAGCTTCTTTTTGCGGTCCTTCAACTCGCCGTTGACTTTCTCCGCTTCGTGTTTCTCAATGTGGTCGCCAACCTTGTAATTGCTGTCTCCGGCGTTGACCACGCTGACGTAGTCCACCACTCGGCCATTTTTCACTCGCCGGTAGGGAGATTCAATGAATCCGTAATCGTTGATCCGCGCGTAGCAGCTCAACGAAGAAATCAGTCCGATATTCGGACCTTCCGGCGTTTCAATCGGACAAATGCGCCCGTAGTGCGTGGGATGAACGTCGCGCACTTCGAATCCCGCGCGTTCCCGTGACAAACCGCCCGGCCCCAGCGCCGACAAACGCCGCTTGTGGGTGATCTCCGAGAGCGGATTCGTCTGGTCCATGAACTGCGAAAGCTGCGATGACCCGAAGAACTCGCGAATGGCTGCCATCACCGGCTTGGCATTCACCAGGTCATGCGGCATGGCCGTGGACATTTCCTGGTACACGGACATTTTTTCTTTAATCGCCCGTTCCATGCGGACCAACCCGATGCGGAACTGGTTCTCCAGCAGTTCGCCCACCGCGCGCACCCGGCGGTTGCCCAGGTGATCGATGTCATCGACCGTGCCGATGCTCTTGCGCAGCTTCAGCAGGTAGCGGATGGTCCCATAAAAATCGTCAGGCTCAAGCGTGCGGTGGTCGAGACTGGTGGCATCGTTCTTCTCGAACAGCTTGATGTTGAATTTCAACCGCCCCACCCGTGAAAAGTCGTACTTGCGGGCATCGAAGAACATGCCGTGGAACAGCGCCGTCGCCGTATCCAGCGTCGGCGGATCGCCGGGACGCAGTTTGCGGTAGATCTCGATCAGCGCTTCCTGCGGCGTCTTGACCGCGTCGCGCTTCAAGGTTTGGCAGATCACCACCCCCACATCGTCGCGCTCGGGGAAGAAGATGTTCATCTCCAGCACCCCGGAGTCGAGAATCTTCGCCAGTTTGTCGGGCGTGATTTCTGAGTTGGCTTCGAGCAGCACTTCACCCGTAGTGGTGTCCACTACGTCACTCGCCACCCACGCGCCTTCCAGGTCCGAACCATCGATTTCGATCTCGCTGACCCTCGCCTTTTGGATTTCTTTCAGAGTGGCGGCATTGATCTTGCGGCCCGAGTGCGCGATCTCCTCGCCTGACCGGTTCTTGATGCTGCGGGCCAACTTCATGCCCAACAGATTCGTCGCTTTTTCACTCGTGGGATCAAGCGTCCAGTACAGCTTCTTGTCCTTAATCGCCAGCCGATCCACGGTGTAGAACGTCCGTAGAATGTCTTCTCCGGAACGCAGCCCGAGCGCGCGTAGAAAGATGGTTCCCAGGAATTTGCGCTTGCGGTCAATGCGCACGTAGAGCACATTTTTCTGGTCGTATTCGAACTCCACCCACGATCCGCGATAAGGAATAATCTTGCCTAGGAAATAGGTGCGGTTGTTCGCGGTTTCGAAGAACACGCCGGGCGAGCGGTGCAACTGGCTGACGATCACGCGCTCTGTGCCATTGATGATGAACGTCCCGTTCTGCGTCATCAGCGGCACGTCCCCAAAGAACACTTCCTGCTCTTTGATGTCGCGAATGGAGCGGTTCCCGGTTTCCGCGTCTTTGTCAAAAATGGTGAGACGCATCGTGACCTTGAGCGGCGCCGAATACGTCATGCCGCGCTCTTCGCACTCCGCCACGTCGTACTTCAACTGCAATCCCACCGGGTCGCCGCACTTGTTGCAGAAATCAGGCGTATTCGCGTTGTAGGTGCCGCACTTGTTGCACAACACATCGCCGGGATGGAACGGGTCGGTAATGACCGTCGATCCGCAGCTTTTGCAAGTGGTGCGCAAGTGATGCAGTCCCTTGAGGTGGCCGCACTTGCATTCCCAGTTGCCGATGGCGTAGTCCACAAACTCCAGTTGCGACACGTTGCGGAAGTCGCTAATCGGAAACACCGACTGGAACACGGCCTGCAAGCCGGCGTCATCGCGTTCACTGGGCAAACGATCCATCTGCAGGAAACGGTCGTAAGACCGCCTCTGCACCTCGATCAGGTTCGGGATCTGGATGGTGGCTGGAATTTTGGAAAAATCAAAGCGGGTGCGGTATCCATTCGTCTTCGACATTCAGCGACTCCCAATGTTGCCTGCGCGGCCGCCGTGGTGACGGGCCGCGGATGAGGGCGCAGTTCTGCGCCGCAGTCTCAAAACCAACCGAACTTGAACAGACACGCGTGCGCCCGCAGGGAAATAGCTTCCCCGGGGCGCCATGATGGGCGCTTAGCTTGTGTTGAAATGTGTCTTTTCCGCGCCAGTCTCTAAGGCCTGTTCCCGTTCCGCCCTGCCCGCGGAACAGTCTGCCAACCCGTGTCAACGACCATTCTCCGCTTCCCTGGGTTCCCTACAAGGAGTGGATGGCCGCAGTCACCTCGATGAAGCAGCAAGCGGTAGTTGTTACTATAGATGCTAACACCTCCGCAAACGCTTCACCAGGTGTGCTCATGTGGAGCCCGGGCCTTGGACCCGGCCAGGCGGCCCAACCCGCGCCCCACACAGTCCGACTACTTGACTTCCACTGCCGCTCCTGCGTCGGCAAACTTCTTCCTGATGGTCTCCGCTTCGTCCTTGGAAACGCCCTCTTTTATCGTCTTTGGCGCCCCGTCCACCAGGTCCTTGGCTTCCTTCAAACCCAGGCTGGTGACTTCGCGGACCGCCTTGATTACATTGATCTTATTGGCGCCCACGTCCTTCAAGACCACGCTGAACTCGGTCTTCTCTTCCACCGGAGCCGCTGCCGCCGCGCCGCCGCCGGCCATCATCACCGGAGCTGCCGCTGCCGCCGAGACCCCGAGCCTCTCTTCCAGCTTCTTCACCAATGCTGCCGCATCCAGCAGCGACAACCCTACGATCGACTCTTCCAACTGCTGTAAATCCGCCATGTCCGTTTCTCCAGTTAAATTATTCTTGATCCCAGAGACGTAGCTTGCTACGTCTCCCTTATCTCGTCATCCACAGTCAAAGTTTCCAGTGCGACCAGGCTTCTGAGCCACCGCGCCAGACACGCAGCAGGACCGAAACCGCGCAACCCTCGACTGCCGACAACAGAACTCTATTTGGGTAATTGGCGATTTGTAATTTGCCATTCGAGCTTTTCAATTACAAATTACCCAATTACTCAATTACAAATCCCTATGCTTCTTTAAACTTCTTCTGCTGCACACCCTGGTCCACCACCACCGCCAGGTTGCGGCCCACAGCATTCATCGCCGTCACCAGCCGTTGCGCCGGAGCGTTAATCAAGAACAGCAGCTTGGCATAAAGCTCTTCCTTCGAAGGCATGATGGCCAGCGCTTTGATCTCGTTGATCGAAACCACGCGCCCTTCGACCACTCCCGCCTTAAAGGTGAACTCCGGATTGTCCTTGGCGTACTTGGAAAGCGCCTTCGCCAGGGCCACCGGATCGCCCGCCGTATAGGCAATCGAGGTCACGCCGGCAAGATTCTTCAAAACCTCTTCCGCCTTGGTGCCCTTGGCTGCGCGCTCCGCCAATGTGTTCTTCACCACTGCGTATCTCGCGCCCGAGCTTCGCAACACCTTGCGCAGCTCGTAGTCCTGCGCCACGGTCAGCTTGTTGTAAGTGGTGACAATCAGACTGGAAACGTTCTTCAATTCTTTTTCCAGCTTCTCAACCTGTTCCGTTTTCTTCGCTCTGGTAACTGCCATGTCTTAGTCCCTCATCGATTCACGTGAGGACGGGCGCCTCGCCCGTCCAGCCGACCGAAGGTCGGCAGTTAAGCCTTTGCTGCCGCCTCGATCGCGCTGGTATCGATCGGAATCCCCGGGCCCATACTCGAGCTCAGATAGCAGCCCTTCACGTATTTTCCTTTCGCCACCGTGGGCTTCGCTTTGACCACGCTGCTGATCAGCGCGTTCGCGTTTTCCACCAGCTTTTCGGCCGGGAACGATATCTTCCCAACCGGTACGTGTACCAGCGCTGTCTTGTCAGTGCGGAATTCCACTTTGCCGGCCTTGATCTCCTGCACGGCCTTGGCGATATCGAAAGTCACGGTTCCCGTCTTCGGATTCGGCATCAGCCCCTTGGGGCCAAGCACTTTGCCCAGCCGGCCCACCGACTTCATCACGTCCGGGGTGGCGATCAGGGCGTCAAAATCCGTCCAGTTCTCTTTGTTGATCTTCTCCACCATCTCTTCCCCGCCCACAAAGTCGGCGCCCGCCTGCTCGGCTTCCTTCAACTTGTCGCCGGTGGCAATGACCAGGACCTTCTTCGATTTTCCCAGCCCGTGCGGCAGAACCACCGTCCCGCGCACCATCTGGTCGGCGTGCTTGGGATCCACTCCCAGCCGTATGGTGATCTCCACCGTCTCGTCGAACTTGGCGTACTTCACTTTCTGCAACAGCGGAACCGCTTCCTGCATGGTGTACGGACGCTTTTCCACCCCCGCCCGCGCCTTGGTGATGTTCTTTCCTGACTTCTTCATTTATCTCTCCGTCTCCCACCGCTCATCGCTGATCTGATGAGCCGTAGTGTTTTCGACTCAATTACCCAATCACTTCAATCCCCATCGACCGCGCCGTCCCGCGAACACTTTTCATCGCGGCCTCAACCGACGCCGCATTCAAGTCCGGCATTTTCTGCTTGGCGATGTCCTCGACTTGCTTGGCCGTGACTTTCCCGACCTTATCTTTATTCGGCGTTCCCGAACCCTTGGCAATTCCAGCCGCCCGTTTCAGCAGGATGGAAGCCGGCGGCGTCTTGGTGATAAAGGTGAACGAGCGGTCGCTATAGACCGAGATCACCACCGGAATGATCAAGCCCTCCAGTTCCTTGGCGCCGGTACGCGCGTTGAACTGCTTGCAGAACTCCATGATGTTGATCTGCGCCTGGCCCAACGCCGGCCCCACCGGCGGCGCCGGAGTCGCCTTGCCCGCCGCAATCTGTAGCTTTACCGAACCTGTAACCTTCTTTGCCATTCCTCAGTCCTTTGTCATCCTGAGGCGACATGCTCTTCGTCGCCGAAGGATCTGGGTGCGCCGCGCGAAGCGCCCGAGCGTTCCTTGCGAGGGCACCACAATCGCGCGTTTGGCGCACTTCCTTCCTACGCCACCTTCTCCACCTGGTTAAACTCCAACTCCACTGGCGTCGATCGCCCAAAGATCGTGACCATCACTTTCACCGTTTCGCGATCTTCATTCACCTCGTCAACGATTCCAGTGAAGCTGGCGAACGGTCCTTCCGTGATGCGCACCGACTCATTCTTCTCAAACTTCACCTTGAGCTTGGGCTTGTCTCTGGCCTCGCCCACCCGGTACACAATGTGCTGCACTTCTTCTTCCGAGAGCGGCGTGGGTTGCTGACCCGTGCCGACGAATCCCGTCACCCGCGGCGTGGACTTCACCACGTGCCAAACGTGGTCATCCATGTCCATTTCCACCAGAACGTAGCCGGGATAAAACATCCGCTCCGTGGTGTACTTCTTGCCGCCTCGCACTTCCGTGACCGCTTCCGTCGGAATCAGCACTTTCCCGATCTTCTCTTGCAGTCCGAACGCCTGCACGCGCGACTCTAGCGACTCTTTCACTTTTCGCTCAAATCCCGAATACGAGTGGATGATGTACCACTTCATATTGGGATTGCGGGGCGCTTCCGGTGCAGCGCCGGCTTCAGCAACCGCCGGCTCGCCGCCGGCTTCCAGGGTTTCGTGTTTTTCTTCGTCCTGCATAGATGGCTCGAAAACTTGCACTTTCTAACTCAGCGATGAGTCAAGTACTTGAACAGGTAATTGATGCCACTGCCGATGGTGTTGTCCACGACCCAGAAATACACTCCAAAGAGAAACACGGTAATGATGACCACGCCAGTGGTGGCTTGCACATCTTTGAACGACGGCGTCGTGACCTTCTTCATTTCCGTGCGCACATCGCGATAAAAAGTCTTGACCCGCTCCGGCCAGGACTTGATCGTCGTCGTTAACGCATTCCGTTCCGCGATGCTCGCCATCCCGTTTCCCGCTTTCCTGGCGCTCACTCCACCCAAATTCTGGCAGGGGCGGAGGGATTCGAACCCCCAAGTTCGGTTTTGGAGACCGACAGTTTAACCGTTGAGCTTACGCCCCTGTTTGTCGATCGGACCATTGCGTGATCGGTTGATCGGGACATCTAAAATCACCCGATGACCCGATCTCCAGATCGCCCGATTACTTCACTTCTTTGTGCGGCGTATGCTTCCGGCACCGCTTGCAAAACTTCTTCATCTCCAACCGGTCCGGAGTCGTTTTCCGGTTCTTGGTGGTCGAATAGTTCCGCTCTTTGCAATCACCGCACTGCATCGTAATGATCTCTCGGGGCATTGCTCACTCCCTGTTTACTGAGAACCGAGAACTGAAAACCGGTTCTTAATTATCGTTGCTTGCCTAGGTCACAATCTCCGCAATCGTTCCCGCGCCCACCGTATGCCCGCCTTCGCGGATCGCAAACCGCAAGCCCTTTTCCATCGCCACCGGCGTGATCAGCTCAATCACCAGGCTGACGTTGTCTCCCGGCA
>JBKQLO010000107.1:0-12481 GCA_052147055.1 Terriglobales bacterium | reverse complement strand
ACCTTCACGCTGCCCGGTTGTTCCTCATGGGTGCTGGCGAACGCGGGGGCTACGGGTTATTACCGCGTCGGCTACCAGCCTGACGCGGTGCGAACTCTCGCGAAGGACGCCGAGAGCAAGCTTTCCCCGGCGGAGCGGATTGCTCTGCAAGCGGATGTTTGGGCGTCGGTGCGGGTGGGACGCGAGCCCGTGGGCGATTATCTTGCCTTTGCTCAAGGCCTGGGAAGCGACCGCAATCGGGCCGTGCTGGAAGACGTTCTCGGCCGGCTGAACTTTATTGGCGAATATCTTGTGACGGATAATGACCGCTATTCGTATCAGAATTGGCTGCGGCAGTATCTGACTCCGATTCTTAAAGACGTGGGCTGGGAGCCGAAGCTGGGCGAGAGCGACGAGCAGAGAATGCTGCGAGCGCGTGTGTTCAACGCGCTGGGCTATGATGCCCGCGATCCGGAGGTGCTGGCGTGGGCGCGCAGGATTGCGGACAAAGCTCTGGATAATCCCGGGTCAGTCGATCGGGAACTTGCACGCAGCGCCTTTAGGCTTGCGGCATTGACCGGCGATCAGACGTTTTATGACAAGTTGCTGACCGGGTTGAAGAGCGCGAAGTCGCCCGAGGAATATTACATGTCGCTCTTCACGCTGCCGCAGTTCGGCGATCCGAAGTTGCTGCAGCGAACATTAGACTATGCCATCTCTCCGGATGTGCGTTCGCAGGATGCACTGGGCCTGATCTCCAGTGTGATGAGCAATCCCGCCGGAGAAAAACTGGCGTGGGATTTTGTTCTGGCACACTGGGATGCAGTGCAGAAAGCTGGCGGGGTTTTTGCCAGCGCTGAAGTCGTCAGAGCAACCGACTCTTTCTGTGATGCGCATATGCGCGATCAGGTCGTTGACTTTTTCGCTGCGCACAAGATCGAAGCGGCGGAACGGACTTACCGCCAGTCGATAGAGCGCATCAACAACTGCATTGATCTGAGGTCGCAACAGGAACCGCAGCTCGCGTCGTGGCTGGGGCATCGCGGCACTTCGGCGGGAGGGCAATAGACCGCGGGCGATCCCTTTTCGGTGTCGTCGCGTCGGGCGTGGCCGCGAATGCCACTCCCCACGCGCGGCACCTTCTGTCTGTCACAGGAACGCACATCAGCATGTTCGCTGAGCTTCAGCGAATGCGACTCTTTGCTATAATCAAAAGCGTTCCGCGCGCGTTCGGCATTGAAGCCTTTTCTCGGTTGGCAATCCCGCAACAATCGGCGTGAAGCGAACAATCCTCGCAGCCCGCGGCGAACCAGCGGGTTTCGAAACGTGGCCAGGTAGCTCAGGTGGTAGAGCGCAGCCCTGAAAAGGCTGGCGTCGGCGGTTCAACTCCGTCCCTGGCCACCATTATTTCAAGCACTTGCACTTACCAGTGCCAAGGCAAGCCCGCCAAAATTCATCGGCTCAAGAAGAGTATTGATCCTACCGTGCCGGGATGACGGCCTCCGTCGGCACCGACTCCACGGACTTCAACTGCTCGAGCGCGGTCAGCACCCTTTGCCAGCTGGCCGAGTCTTTTTTCGGTCGATGGGTAGCGAGAGATCGGAATAAAACAGCAGGATGTTATCGCGCAACTCCGGCGGCGTCTGATTGAAGTTCCGCTCTGACAGCTGGGCCAGCAACTGCGCGTAGGTGTCGTCGGTGAGTGAGTATTCCGCGGCCTTCGTGACGTTGCCGCTGTCAAGGTCACGATTGGGAAGCACTAGCGAGGCAGTGCGCACCTGTTCGAGAAACGCCCGGTATTGATCGACGGTCGTGTTGATGCTCTTGATATACAGATCTTCGGTTTGGGGAGTCGGGCTATTGAACGCCAGCTTTTTGAACGGGCCAACCTTGGGCACATATCGCAGCAGGGTTGCCAAGATGCGTGTGCCCAGGCCCGGCTTCACGTAATCCTTTCCCCAATCCTTTTCGTAATCGGAACGCGACAGGCGATACAGAAACTTTCGTTTCGCGAAGTCCGGGATCTCGTGCCTCAGCTCTTTCTTGTGAGTTTCGAGCGCGACTTGCGTCATTTGCGGAATCATCCGGCTGACCGCGAAGCGATACGAACCCACCGCCAGATCCTCGTGGGTAAGCACGTCCTTCAACTCCACGCCGTACACCACCGGGAAAACCCGCTCCAGCAGGGGCTTGGAGACCTGGAATCCGATGAAGTCGTGGTACTGCTGCGAGGCATACCGATTCTTCGCGACTTGCACCGTGTCAAAGCCAAACTCGGTTTTCAAGTGCGCGGTCCTGTCCTGCGCATAGCGGACCGATTGGCCAAACTTCGCTCGCAGCTTTGGATACTCGATGGCAACCGACTGGTTGACCGCGGGATGCCCGGCGATGTCCGACGCATAGTGTGAGAGTGCGCCCAGCGCGAACGCGTACTCGTTGACGTCCTGGCTCTCAAGCAGCAACTCGCGAACGAAGTCTCCGCTGCGAACGTAATGCACCAGGTTGCTGAATTCTTTACTCCCAAACGGGTAGTAGCCAAGATCCTGAATGACGGCGCCGCCGTAGGCATGGGCCTCCCGGATTTGGTCGTCCGTAAGGCCGGGATAGCGCCTGAGCAGGAGCGGTTGGATCTCGTCAGTCCACAGCAGGTCCACGATTTCTTCGTGGGTCAGAACGGAATACGCGGACAAATCACCGCTGCACATGAGCACGGCGAGGAGAAGCGCCGTCGCACGGACAGAAAACAGGCGCCAACCTTTGGCGACGGCGCCTGGCGATGTTGCCACGCGGGACATGGCTCAAATGCGACCGAGAACCAGGAGGATGACGACGATCAGAAGGACCAGTCCGAGACCTCCGGTCGGAGCATATCCCCAGTCTCTGCTATGCGACCATCTTGGTAGCGCACCAAAGAGTGCTAGCACGAGAATCACGATCAATATAGTTCCAAGCATGTGTTGCTCCTTTTTCCGAGCCCAACCTTGAGGGAGGGCCAGCTTTGGTTATAGGCGTTCCGCGAGTTTCTTAATGGTCAAAACTGCTCAATGCGAGGAATAGGTCGAAAGGTGGAGATGCCCGGCAGTGACCGCGCGGCAATCACTGATCCAAGACATGGGACTGCCCCTGCGATGGCTACAGCCACAGCCGGCGTCAAAGCACTACATTTTCAAGCGGCCGCCGCGGGCTGGCTCGGGCGGTCCATGTGGGATAGCCCATGTAAAAGACAAACGTCGGCTGCCAGGCTGCGTCACCCAGCATTTCGCCCAGCAAACCAGCCCGCCGTGGCGGCTTTCCCAGTGCCTTCTCATGGTCGATCATTTCCACTGCCTCATTGCAGGGCCGTCCCGCCAGGCCTCGAGCCGTGGCCAGCAAATGGGCGCGCTGCCAGACTCGCCCGGCACGCAGGCAGTTTTGCCGGTCATAACGGTCATGCACGGTAATGATGCCAATCAGGGGCGCGCTCAGCATCAGGTTCGCATACCCGTTCTTCTCTTGTTTCGACCCAGCCCAGCGCAGCATCCACAACGGCATCATCTTCATCACTGCGGTCGCGATTGGGGGCGCCCCGAAGGCGTCAAAAGTGAGGCCATCGCGAAATTTCTGGACGTTACTCCAGTTGATCCGAATCCATCGATCGCTACCCCGCGTTACCTCGGGATCAGCATAGATTTCGGAGTTCGCCGCAGAGCTTATTTCTACAATCTTCTTTCGGTCTGTATCCGCGGTGAAGAGAAACATCCTGACGTCTGAATCGTCGCTGGCCAAGCGGCTCAGAGTGTCGACAAACTCGGGTGGGATCGCTTTCTGAGGAAGGTAGGCACTGCGATTGGTATGGCGGTGCGGGATCGCATCGTATAGTTCGCTCTCCTCGCATTTGCCCGTGGTGAGATCTACTCGCGCCAGGAGTTCAGGTTTAGGTTCAGCGGGAATCGGCCCAAGCTTTCCTGGAAGTAGCGTCACCGTGGCTTGGTAGCCATTGGCAGCCGCAGCCAGCATCAGATTCTCGAGCGCGCAGCCCATCCCGATGTGTTCTTCGCGCAGATACGGATCGAGCGCCCCAACATTCCTCTGAGTGTCGATGTACAACTCAATCGACGAATCTGTCACTTTGAACAGCCAAGGTTGCGTGTTGTGCGGGCTCGCCGCCAGAATCGCAGCCCGCACCAGTGCGAGCGGTCCAGTGTTCGATTCCTTGCGCCAGTCTTTCCAGGGTTCGTACGCCGGTCCTTCACCGACGCTGAAAACGCCCTGGTCGTAGGCGCGCCAGACTCCGCCGCCCACAACCACGACCGTAACAACTCCCGCGCCCTTCAGAAATGATCTGCGTTGCATCGAAACCTCTTGCCTGTGCCTTGTCCCGCGAAACCGCAGCCGCACCGCAAGTCATTTGCCGATTTTCTTCGCAGTGAACTCTACATAGGTTGCGAAATCGTTCGGCTTGCCCGGTGGGGCGATCTCGAACTTTTCAGTTACGGTATCCGTGCCGGCGCGAGCGTAGGTCATGCGGCATCTTGTTCCGCCGGGCGCGGCATCGCTCAGGAACTCGATGGAGTTCCCATCGGCCGCCACCGTCACCGCGTAGCGGATGACGTGACCCTCGCCGTCAAAGAAGATGGGGCGTACCGAGTTGTCCGGCGGATCGTGGTACACATAGATGAGATCATCGTGGCCAAAAGCCGCGCGCTCTTTCGTCGCCGGATAGTCCAGATGGGTCTTTCGGACCAGCACGGTTCCATCCAGTTCGGGACGGAAGGTCGACAGACCCTTGCCTTGTCCTGGGTGCCCACCGCCGACCCATGTCCACTCGCCAACCAGAAAATCGAAGTCCTTCCATTGGATTGTGGGTGGAGGTTGCTGGGCTTGCAGGGATAAGAAGGGAATAAGCGTGAGTGCAACGAGCGTTAGCCGCCAGTTCATTTCGCAACTCCTCGCTTAACGGCGTAAGACCTTTCCGTTACTCCCGTTACGTCTTTCTAACACTTAAGCAGGAAACACTAAAGCGCCAGCGTTTCCCGGGCACGTTTTTCTCTTTCGGCGCTTTCCCTGAATACTGCCTGCCACGCCTGCGGCACGTAGCGGGATAAGGCTTCGATTCCGAGCGCGGTCATGCCGCCAGGCAGGGCGACCCGCCGGATTACCTCCTCGGGGTTCATATTGGCTTCTGCCATAAGCCGTAATGTAGCGGCGGCGGTTTCCTGTACCAGGCTGCGAGCCAGTTCGGGCGGAAAGTCAGGATTGCTGCGTGCGGCTTCCTCCGCCATCGATTCCAGCAGATAAGCCACAAACGCCGGACCGCCGGAAGCCAGGCCGATGGCCGGGCGCGACTGTGACTCTGCAATCACAATCGGATGACTGATGCGTCCCAGCAGATCCTCGAGCAGCTGGCGGTCATCCGCAGTGGCGCGAGAGCCGTACATCAGCAACGCGACGCCGGCGCCAATCTGCTGTGTGATGGAAGGAATGAGCTTGGCCACGCGGCAGGGCACGCGATTCTCAAGAGCTTGAATCGGAATCTGGCTGGCGGTCGTGACCAGCAACTGTCCGGGATAGAGCTCCGGATCCATCTGTGCCAGTGCGCTGGCTGCGTCTCCAGGTTTAAGGCAGAGAAATATCAGATCGCAATTGGCGGCAAGCTTACGGCCGCTGGCAATGTGGAGGCCGGGAAACTCGGCGGCCAGCGTTTTCAACTTGCCCTCAGAACGATTCGCCGCCCAAACGTTCTCGACTGCAAGCGCCCGGGAACGCACCAGCGCCCGCAGCAGCATGCCTCCCATGCTGCCCATGCCAACTAAACCGGTGTTCATAGTAAGTACATTCTATGACGTTGCTGAACCCGCCGCTTTCGGGAAGTCGGCAAATCCATGGATGTGGCCATACCTCTGCTTGTCATCCGAGCAAGCGCGTTTGGCTCGCTTCCCGTCAACTCCGCCTTTACCGGCATACAGTAGTGGGCCAGTCTGATCAGACTGGCCCACTGCCTTCTTACCCCGAGCGGACTGACGCAATACGTCGCAGTCAATTCGCTACTGACGAGGACGTTCTTCCGTCTTTGGAGACTCTTTTGTCGCAGGACGCGGTGCGGGCTGCGCATGCGCTGCTACGGCCGGACGAGGCTCGCTCTGTGGACGCGGTGCAGGCTGGGCATGAGCTACAGCCGGGCGGGCAGCAGGCTGTGCATGAGCTGCGACTGCCGGACGAACAGCAGGCTGTGTATGAGCAGCGGCTGCCGGACGAGCAGCGGTCGGCTTCTTAGACTCAGTTGCCGGACGAGGGGCGGCCGAGCGCGCTGCTGAAGTGCTGCGCGCTGTCTCTGGGCGAGCAGCCGGCTGCGCACGAGCCGTAGGCTCTTTGGGCGCAGGAGCCGCCTTCGGCTTTACGGCCTTATTCTCATTCACGCGAGCTGCGGCGGCCTTACTCTCAGCGGCTTTGTTCTCAGTCGCCTTGCTCTCGGCAGCTTTATTCTCGGTAGCCTTGTTCTCAGCTGCTTTATTCTCAGCTGCCCTGTTTTCGGTAGCCTTGCTCTCAGCGGCCTTGTTCTCTTCCGCCTTATTTTCGGCTGCCTTATTTTCGGTAGCCTTGCTCTCAGCGGCTTTGTTCTCGGCTCCAGCTTCCTTGGCTGCTACCGCACCCTTGCCGGTAAACTCTCCCGGTTTGGACGTTGCAGCGATTGCCGGTTTTCCATGGTTCACCGACGCCAGGAGCTCGTGGTTGGTACTGGCAGCGCGCTCATGCTGGGTTTGAAGCGCCGTTGCCGGGGTGTGATGCTCGCGTGCCGCGGTCTCTTCTTCCGCAGTTGGTCGGGCGCTAATTCCGCCGGTACCGCCGTTATAGCTGACATTGTTGACCGTGGTGTTGTTGATAACGGTCTTGTTATAAACGTTGGTAATGTTCGCGCCCTTGATGTTATTCACCGAGCGGTTGTAGCTGAAGGCCCCGTTATTCCAATATCCGCCTTCGTAGCCGACGCCACCGTAACCGAAGCCATAGTTGACGCCACCGTAGAATCCGACGTGCGGTCCCCAGTAGCCGCCATTCCATGCAAAGGCGCTGCCGCCCCAACCCCAATAACCAGGAGTCCAGAGCAAGCCAACCATGGGAGGCTGTGCCCACGTACCCGGCACCCAGAAGTAGCCTTCTTCCCCATAACCCCAGTAGCCGGGCGTCCACAAATAACCGGCCTCGGGAACCACGGGTTGCTCGTAGACAGGCAGCCCGGGCGGAGCAATCTGTACGGACACCGCGAACTGCGCAAAGCAGACGGCCGGTATGGCCATTATCAGAAGTGTTAGAAACAGCAAACGGAGATTACGCATTTCGATCACCTTGCCAGATCATCCTTCGATTGCCCGGTTGTGCGTTGCTGCTGCGGGCTGCGCGGATTGAAAGGCAGCGCGTCCTAGAACAGGATTCCACGTGTAGGATCGCACGGAGGTGCTGCCCAGTCTGTGCACTTCTGCTCACTTTTCGTGAATGTCAACTAAAGATGTCCACGCACCGGCGACGGATATACTATGCTCGCACTGAAGAAGGAGACTTGTCCCTAATGCGCAGCTTGGCTCGATTCCTGTTCATCACCGCAATCGGTTTGGCCTGCGCCGGAACCCAAAGTGCGACCGCTCAATCCTCACCCAAGGACGACTGGGCTTACTACGGCCACGACGCCGGCGGCACGCGCTACTCGCCGCTGGCGCAGATCAACCGCCAGAATGTTGCCCAGCTCAAAGTCGCGTGGGTATTCCATACCGGAGACATTTCCGACGGCAGTAATGGCAAGAAGCGCAGCGGCATGGAAACAACTCCCATTCTGGTAGAAGACACTCTGTATCTGACTACGGGGTTCAATCGCGTCTTCGCCGTAGACGCAGAAAGCGGGAAGCAGCGTTGGGTCTACGATCCCATGATTGAGCTGGCTGGGAACTACGGCGATGGGCTGATCAATCGCGGAGTTGCGGCGTGGCTCGATCCGTTGCGACCAAAAGGGAAACCCTGCCGCAGACGGATTTTTGAGGCCACTCTCGATGCGCGCCTGATCGCGCTCGATGCCGCGACCGGCGAGCCTTGTATCGACTTCGGCAACCGCGGACAAATCAGCCTTCGCGACGTGGCACGTTACATACCAGCGCAGTATCACATGACTTCTCCGCCTGCGGTAATTGACGACATCGTGGTGGTAGGCTCGTCGATTGACGACAACTCACGCGTGGATATGCCCAGCGGCGTGGTCCGGGCCTTCGACGCACGCACCGGCGTGCTGCGCTGGAAATGGGAGCCGCTGCCGCCGAACGAATCTTCATCCGTCACGCCGGGCAACGGAAAAACCTGGCGCACCGGAGCCGGGAACGCGTGGGCGCCCATGGTTGTGGATCTCGAGCGCGATCTGGTTTTTGTGCCCACCGGCAGCGCCAGCCCGGATTATTACGGCGGGCTGCGCCCGGGCGATGACAAGTGGGCGGATTCCGTGGTCGCACTGCGCGCGAAAACCGGAGAACTGGTCTGGGGATTCCAGTTGGTGCATCACAACCTCTGGGACTACGACACCGCCTCACCGCCGCTGCTGACCACATTGCAGCACGACGGAAAAAGCCTGCCGGTCGTGATCCAGGGCAACAAGACCGGCTTTCTGTACGTGCTGAATCGCGATACCGGCGTCCCGGTGTTTCCGGTGGAAGAGCGTGCGGTGCCGCAGAGTGATGTGCCTGGCGAAGTGACCTCCGCGACGCAACCCTTTCCGCTCGCGCCTCCGGCGCTCGCGCCCCAGAAACTTTCGGCGGACGACGCCTGGGGCATCACTCCGGAAGATCGCGAGTCCTGCCGCGAACGCATCAAGGCTTTGCGCAACGATGGCCTTTTCACTCCACCTAGCGTGCAAGGCTCGTTATCGATCCCCGGCAATGTCGGCGGGATGAATTGGAGCGGCTATGCCTACGACGCGCAACATAGCCTGCTGGTAGTCGATACCAATAATTTGCCGGCCAAGATGCGAGTGGTTCCTGCCGATAAATATTGGGACGAAGTCGATAACCACCCGGAAGACGGAGACTACACCCAGCAGTACGGGGCACCGTACGGGCTCTTTCGCACTCTCCTGTTCGGGAAGGTGCATCATCTGCCCTGTGCACCTCCGCCGTGGGGGATGCTGTCCGCCATCGACATGGTCGCTGGCACCATTCGTTGGCAGGTTCCGCTCGGCTCCATGGCTCCTGGCAATCCGGCGGTCCCGCAAGGCGCGCCGAGTCTGGGCGGGCCGATCGTAACTGCCGGAGGCCTGGTGTTCATCGCCGGCACCGTGATTGATCCGGCGATTCGCGCCTTCGACGTCGAGACGGGAAAAGAAATCTGGAAGGCGCAGCTTCCCACCAGCGGCGCGGCCACGCCGCTGACCTATCAGACGCGCGCTGGCGGAAAGCAATTTCTAGTAATTGCCGCCGGAGGGCATCCCAAGGTGACGGAAGAAAAACAGACCGACGAGATCGTTGCCTTCACGCTGCCGTAATCGAAAAAAGAAAGCGGCGCGAGCCCACAAGGTGGACTCACGCCGATACGACTTATATCAGTTGCGGCTGAGGGCCGCACTAGAATCTGCCGCTACAGCGTGAAGCTGAGTGCGATGTTAACGCCCGGGTAAACCGGGTTACACAGGTAGTACACCCCGCCAATGTCGACCACAAAGACGTCCTGCGTGTAGAGCCAATTCGATGGCCACACACCGACGAATCCGAACGAATAGCCGCCGTATTGGAAGCGGTGGTTCCTGTAATCGCCTTCGCTGACACGGAAGGTGTGTTCCCGTCCAAAGTTGGCTTGGAATTTCGCGTCTGGTATGCGGTTACGCTGGGCCGGCTGTTCAGCCTTAGCCTGCTGTTGATGTTGCTGCGTGGTTTTCTCTTCGGGTTTGGCGTTCTTGTTTCCCTCCGCAGTTTTCTCCTCCGGCTTTGCGGCGGGTTTAGTTTCCTGCGCCTTTTTCTCTTCTGGTTTGGCAGCCTTGTCTTTTTGTTCCTGCTGGTCCTTCTGCTCTTCGTGTTGTTCCTGTGCAAGGACGGGAGCAGCGATTCCGAGTAGCAAAGACAGAGCCATGGTGCTGATGATTCCTGCTAGTTTCATGCGTGTTGCCTCCATGATCGAATTGTTACGTACGTTTGCTCTACTGCAAGCTTCCTGTGGTCGTGGGGACCGGGTTGCCGATGGCGTCGCCGGACACGAGAAGTTCCACTCTCCGGTTCTGCTGCCGGCCGGCGGAGTTATCGTTGGAGGCCACCGGCAAAGTGTTGCCGTAGCCTTTTGCGCTGACTAAATCTGTCCCTACGCCCTGGTTCACCAGGTAATCGCGTACCGAGCCGGCGCGATTTTCAGACAAGGTTTGATTCATGGCATCGCCGCCGACGTTATCGGTATAGCCGCCGACTGCAATGTTGAGTCCAGGGTAGGCAAGCAGAATGCCGGCAACTTTTGCCAGCTTTTCCCGCGCACCCGGCTTCAATGAATATTGTCCAGTGTCGAACAAAACGTCAGACATGCTGACGATCAGTCCGCGGGCGCTATCGCGCGTCTGGAGAACGGAATTCAACTGCTCCGACAATCGCGTGCGCATGGCGGCTTTATCCTCTTCCGCCTGTTGCGCGTTCTGCTGCGCTTGCAGGGCAGCCCAACGGGCTTGGCCGGCATCGGCCTGCGCTGCGGCTACCGCGGCGGCGGATGCCGCTTGGCTTGCCGCCATATCCGATTGTGCTTTTGCAGTATCAGACTGAGCTTGTACCTTCTGCCGGGTCGCCTCGTCAGCCTGCGCCTGGGATTGAGTCTGGGCGTCGCTCGAAGCCTGGCGTTCATCGGCCTGGCGCTGCTCGTCCATCTTCTTGACTGCGATGGCCCGTGCATCTTCGGCCGTCTGCACCGTCTCGCGGGTCAGGGCGATCATTGGCTTTCTTTCACTGTGTCTTCGGGTAGCTAATTCGTCCGTATTGTTCATTAACTGGACGGCGTGCTGATAGCTTTCACCGGCATAGGTTTCGGCACCTTCAGATTGGGCGATGCGCAGCGCATTCCGCGCTTCGAAGAATTCCAGCGGCAACCTGGCATTCAGGATCACTGGATCGAACTTGTAGCCAGTGGGAATGTAGCCGCCCCGTTCCATGAGCTCATACTTTGCATTGACTGCCTCGGCAGCTCCCCTGGTGTCGGCGCGAACCACGTTTTCAAGCACGACGACATTGCTAGGCTGGCGAACGGCATAATAAGGTTCGGCGGTGACGACCAGGGCGAAGGCTTGAAGGTCGGTGGTCACATTCAGTTTGCTACGGTGGTTGTCGCCCAGTAATACCTCACCTAGGGAACCTCTGAACAAGTATTGCTTGTAACTGCCTGACGTCAAAAACCAGATATCCGGCGATGTTATGTGGCTGGGGAGGAGCGGCGACCCGCCGCGTCCGCGCCCTTGCTGCGGTGCGGCGGTTTCCGGACCTACTACGCCACCGCCATCCGCAGCAGTTTCTTGCGGGCCAGAAACAGGTTCACCAGCGCGCACGTCGCAAACAGCCGGTTCGCGTTTTTCGCGATCCCTCGGTAGCGCACTTTCACGAACCCAAACTTCAGCTTCATCACCGCGAACACATGCTCCACTTTCGATCGCACCTTCGCCTTCGTGCGGTTCTTTGCCTTCTCCACCTCGTCGATTCGATCCTTGTAACGGTAGCGCTGGCAGGTGAAGTCTTGGGCTCGCGGCGCGCACTCCTCCAGCACATGGCCCTGTCCGCGATACGCTTGATCGCCCCACACTCGGGTCTCGTCGCCGTGCAGCAAATCCGGCAGCACCCGCGAATCCGACACATTCGCCGGCGTCGCCACCACCGCGTGGATCAACTTACTCTGACTATCCACGCCCACGTGCGCCTTCATCCCGAAGTACCACTGCTTCCCCTTGCGCGTCTGATGCATCTCCGGATCGCGCTCCTGGCGCGCGTTCTTCGTCGAACTCGGGGCGTGCACAATCGTCGCATCCACGATCGTTCCCGTGCCGATCCGCAACCCTCGCTCTTGTAAATGCTCCTGCACCCGCTCGAAGATCCGCGCCCCCAAATGATGCTGCTCCAGTAAGTGGCGGAACTTGCACACCGTCGTCTCATCCGGTACCGGCTCTCGACCCAGATCGATGTCCACAAATCCCCGCAGCGCCGCCGAATCATAGAGCGCTTCTTCCACTGCCGGGTCCGACAAGTTGAACCACTGTTGCAGAAAATAAATCCGCAGCATCCGCTCCACCCCCACCGGCGGCCGCCCCTGCCCCGCCTTCGGGTACACCGGCTCGATCAGCGCGCTCAACTCTGCCCACGGCACCACCAGTTCCATCTGCTCCAGAAACTCCGTCCGCCGTGTCTTCTTCGCGTACCGTTCAAACCCGTTCTGCGCCGCCAGCGTCCGCTGTTTCATGCTCCAAAACCCTCCGATGCTCTCCGCACTCTACACTGAACCCCAGTGGAAATTGGAGAGCTTAATCAGAGTCTCCCTAGGT
>JBKQLO010000106.1:0-26097 GCA_052147055.1 Terriglobales bacterium | reverse complement strand
GGAGATGACTTCTCCCTCCTGCGGCTTGTCTTTGGCGGAGTCGGGAATAATGATGCCGCCGCGGGTGGTATCGGCTTCTTCCACGCGACGGACCAGGATGCGGTCATGCAGCGGGGTGAATTTGGTTGACATAGTTGCGTACTCCTTTCAAGAGTTGTTGATTGGGTTGAATCGAACTCGGGACTGTCCCAGGATCGAGGGCTATTAGCACTCAAGCCCTATGAGTGCTAATTATAAGAATATGAGTGGGTAGTTGTCAAGGAGAGTAGGTTGTAGAAGTTAAGTATAATGAAATCAATCGAATAGACTCGTGCTCCACTCGTTGCGGTCAGGAGAGCGAGTGAGTGAGGCACGCAACGGCTTGGCAAAACCTTCTCCTTCTCCTTCTCCTACTCCTACTCCTACTCCTTTTGGCGCTTACAGGTTCAAGGTGTTCTCCGTGTCTCGGAGCCTCCGTGGTGAAGAAGGCAGATTTAGGACAGTGCGCGGAAAACGCGGTCGTTGCGCTGCGTAGGGCGGGAGTATAAAATCCGTCTTCACTTATTTACCCGGCCCCCGAAAGCACTGTGTGAAAGCTCGGACCATCGCCGCGGGTATATTCGCGCTCTGCATCACGGCGGGTTGCCGCGATCGGAGGGAGGATTTCTTGACTGTCGAAATCCCAAAACAACCGATCATGGCGGACGGACGTTCGACGGTGAGATTGCCGGTGCGCCTGGGGAGCGGAGGGCAGCCGGATGCGGGCGAACTGACGGTCCACTTTTTGAGCGGCAGTGGGCGCGGAGAAATTTCGGTTGGAGGAACGCCGGTGGCGCTGGTGTATCGGGCGGGCGTGGTGCCGGGAAGCGTGACGGCGACGGTCTCCGGTCAAAGCGTTGGCGCTGCCACTCTTACGATTACCACGCTGCCCGATTACAGCGACAGCTTTGGCGACGGCACACCGGACTTTTTGAGACTTGATTCGGTTGCCGACCGGCAGGCGTTTCGGCGGTGGTTTACGCTGCTCGCGGAGCGCCAGGCGCTCTCGGGCGCGCGGCTGCCGGCGGAAATCAACGACTGCGCCGCGTTGCTGCGTTACTCGTATCGGGAGGCGCTGCGGCGGCACGATGGGGCCTGGGCCAGGGCCATGGATTTCGGGGCGATCCCGGCAGTCGCGGACGTCAGCAAGTACCAGTATCCGTACACGCCGGTCGGGCCGCGTTTGTTTCGCGTGAAGGACGGACGGTTTGCGGCGGCGGATTTGAGCGACGGCACATTTGCGGAGTTTGCCGACGTGAAGACGCTGGTGACGGCGAACGCGCATTTCGTCGGCCGCGATGCCGCCAGGGCGTTACCCGGCGACCTTATTTTTTTCCGGCAGTTTGAGCAGGCGTCGCCGTTCCATTCGATGATTTTTGTAGGGCGCAGTAATTTCGGTCCCGGCGACGATTGGGTGGTTTATCACACGGGTCCGGATGGATCGTGGCCGGGAGAGATACGGCGGGTGCAGCTTTCGTCGCTGCTCAAACATCCCGATGCGCGATGGCGGCCGGTGCCGGGCAATCGTAATTTTCTGGGGATCTATCGCTGGAATATTTTGCGAGAGGCAAACTGATGCGTGCACGAAATTTAGCAATCTTCGCACTGATTCTGTTGAGCGTTCCGTTATTCGCCCGCGAGAAAAAGATTTACTTCTCGGTCACCACGAACAAGACTTTCCGTCCGAGCGAGAAGCCGAAGATCCAACTCTACGCGCACGACGTGGATACGCTGGAGTTTCGGGTTTATAAGGTGCGGGACCCGTTGCGGTTCTTTCAGACGCTGGACGACGTGCATGGGTTCGGGCCGCGGTATTCGCCTCAGGAGCGGGTTGATGAGCGCACCTGGCTGGAACGTTTTCACGATTGGAAAAGGAGCCTGTGGCGCTGGATCCGGGATTTCTTCCGCAGCCAGTATTCGGACGAGTCACGGGCGGAGCTCCGGGAGCGTCGCTCGGGAGGCGCCCACCGCAGTGCCATCAGCGACGCCACGGGGTTTGCCGCTGTCCCCATCTTGAATTCACAGCAACTGGTGGCGCGCTGGCGGGTCAGCCTTCCGTCGAAGTACGTGAGCGAAGCTTCGGACCTGCCGATGGATTCGCTGCCTTCGGGAGCGTATGTGGTGGAAGCGACGGACGGGACTTACCGCGCCTATACCGTGCTGCTGGTTTCGGAGATGGCGCTGATCACGAAGACTTCGAGCGGGCGCCTGCTGGCCTACACCGCCGACCGCGATAAGGGAGCGCCATTGGCGGGCTCTCTGGTGGCGGTGTGGAGGCATAAGAAGGAAGCGGCGAAATTCAAGACGGACGCGCAAGGACTGGGCGAGGCAAAAATTGCCGCGGATGTTGCTGCGCAGGCGGGAGAGTCATCGGATGAGGAAGCGCCTGCGGATTACGGCTCGGAGTGGGTGCTGGCGCAGCATGGCGACGATGTGGCGCTAGTTGCGCCTTACTCGCTCAACGTCAGCAGCAATCCAGAAAGGGACTGGCGAGGTTATATCTATACCGATCGACCGGTTTACCGGCCGGGAGATACGGTGCACTTCAAAGCCATTTTGCGCAAACAGGATGGCGACCGGCTGTTACTGCCCTCGGAACGCGAAGTACAAGTCAAGATTGAGGACAACGCGCAACACACCATTCTTCAGAAATCGTATCCGCTTACGGCTTTTGGAAGCCTGAATGGCTCGCTCGATCTGCCGGCAACGGCGGCGTTGGGATATTGCTCGATCAGTCTCTCCAAAGGATATGTCTCGGGCGGTTTTCAAGTAGAGGAGTATAAGAAGCCGGATTACTTTGTAAAAGTTACTCCCGAAGCGCCACGCGTGTTACAGGGCAATAGCCTCAAGGCGACCATTGAAGCGCGCTATTACTTTGGCGAACCGGTGGTCAATGCAAAGGTTAAGTACGTGGTGCATACGCAGCGTTCGTTTTACTTCGGCGGAGAGGAAGATGAAGAAGATGCCGAACCTCCAACGACGGAGGGCGGCGGGGACGAAGGCGGGCCGGATAACTCGAGGTATTTCTTCGGAGAGCAGATACTGGAAGAAGAAGGCAAGCTCGACGCGAATGGACGGCTGGTGGTGACGATTCCCACGCGCGTGGAGGAGAAATACAAACTTGACACTGAGTACCGGGTCGAGGCGCGAGTTACCGATGTGGCCGGCCGGGAGATAGCGGGATACAACGGGTTCCTGGCAACTTACGGTTCATTTCACCTCGATATCAATTCCCAGAGTTATATCTACAAGCAAGGGGAGAAGGGCGAGTTTACGGTGCGGGCGCTCGATTATGACAAACACCCGGTTTCGACAGCGATACACATCGAGATGTCCAGTTACAGGTACGGCAGCGACAGCCGAGTGCTGCAGGCGGCGGACGGGCAGACGGGAGCCGACGGACTGGCACATTTCGCGCTGCCGGTTGCCGAAGCGGGTTTCTTCATGGTACGGGCAACGGGGCAAACCTCGGCCGGGCGCGCGGTCACGGCCAGCACCTGGCTGTGGGTGGCGGGGAAGAATGAACAGACGTGGGCCGAGGGAGAAAGCCGGACGCTGCAACTTGTGGCCGACAAGGCTACATACAAGGTTGGGGATGTGGCGCACGTTCTCATTAATGGGGCGATCGCGAATTCAACCATACTGCTGACTACGGAAGGCACCGGCGTGTTGACCAAGCAGTTAGTGCACGCGGCGGATGCCAACATTACGGTTGATGTTCCCATCACGGTCGAGAGTCAACCTAACATGTTTGTTTCTGCAGTATTTGTGTGGGACGACCAAGCCTACGAGGGAACGAAGAGCCTAAGTGTCCCAGCGGTCGAGCGGCGGTTGAAGATCGACATTACTCCGGCCAAGCAGCAGTTCGAGCCGGGTGAAGCGGCGACTTATAACATCAGCACGATGGATTGGGCCGGGAAGCCGGTGGCGGCTGAACTTAGTATGGGTGTGGTGGACGATGCGGTGTACGCCGTGGAGCCAGATAGTGCGGGAGATATCGTAAGAGCTTTCTATGGGCCGCGGGAAAACGGGGTGCAAACGCAGACGTCGCTGGAGTTCTACTTCCATGGAGAGGCAGGGAAGCGCCCCATGGAATTGGCGGGAGTTGCGGGAGGAGCCGGTGGCGGCAGGGCAGGAGGACGGGCGCACAGCCTGGCGCAGGTCAAGGCCAGCGACTTAGTGCAGCCGAAGATACGCAAGGCGTTTCCAGATACGGCATTCTGGCAGGCGGCGGTGCGTACCGATGCCAACGGGCAGGCAGCGGTGAAAGTTTCTTTCCCCGATTCGCTGACAACGTGGCGCACGACGGTTCGAGCGATTGCGCAGGATACGCGGGGCGGCTGGGCGGTCAACCGCGTGCTCGTGCGCAAGAATTTGATGGTGCGCCTGGCGGTGCCGCGGTTCTTCCGGGCCGGGGATCAGGTGACGGTTTCGGCCATCGTCCACAATTATCTGGAAACCGCGAAAACGGCGCGGGTTTCTCTGGAGGCTTCCGGGCTCGACATTGTGGATGGCGGAACACGCGATGTGGATATACCGGTTCGGGGCGAAGCGAAAGTCGATTGGCGGGTGCGGACTTTAGGTGGCGCCAGCTCCGCCAAGCTTCTCACCAAAGCGCTCACCAACGAGGAATCGGATGCGATGGAAGTTACATTGCCGGTGATTCCGTTTGGCGTAAGACAGACCATTAACGCCAGTGGCGCGATTTCGGAAGATTCGGGGAGCCGCAGCGCGGAAATCAATTTCCCGGGTGCGACTGACACCGCCTCTCGTGGTATCGATGTGGAACTTTCACCTTCGATTACCGGGGCGATCTTTGGCAGTCTGGAATATCTCACATCGTTCCCTTACGGCTGCACAGAACAAACGATGTCGAGCTTCCTGCCCAATGTGGTGGTCGCGTCGGCCCTGCGCGACTTGAAGGTCAAGAGCACGATCGATCCTGTGAAACTGAAAGCCGAAGTGAATGCGGGGTTACAGCGACTCTACGACTTCCAGCATGAGGATGGCGGGTGGGGATGGTGGAAAGAAGACGACAGCATGGTCTTCATGACCGCCTATGTGGTGGCCGGACTGTCGCAAGCGCAGGCCGCCGGCTATGAGGTGCAGCAGAGCAGCTTGGACAATGGCAAGCGCTATCTACACAAACAATTGCGCGACCATCCTTATATGATTGCCGATTTGCACGCTTATGTGCTCTATGCGCTTGCTCTGGCCGGAGACCGCGATGCCGGCGACATTGACTCCGTCTGGCAGCACAAAGAGAAGCTTACTGCGGAGGGTGTGGCCTTTGCGGGGTTGACGATGGAGCTCGATCGGTATAGCCGGGTGAGCGAGGCAATCGAGTTACTTCGTGCTACGGCGAAGACTGAAGGCGACGGCTCGTACTGGGAATCGAAGTCGGATAACCTGATGGAGATCGAAACCGACAGCAGCGCCGAAGCGACGGCTTATGCCGTCAAGTTACTAAGTCACGTAGCTCCCTCCGATGCGCTATTGCCGCGGGCGGTATTGTGGCTGGTGCGCCACCGGGACGAAGGTTACTACTGGGATTCGACCAAGCAGACGGCCATGGTGATTTACGGCGTGATCGACTACTTGAAAACCAGCAAGGAGCTGGAACCCGCATTCAACGCGGAAGTTCTGGTGAATGGCAAAACGGTGCTTTCACGCAAATTCACGGCACAGGATATTACGGCGGTGTCACCGGTTTCGTTGCATCTGGAAAGAGGCGAGATCGGCACACCGAACAAGCTGGAAATACGAAAGACGGGCAGCGGGCGGCTCTATTGGTCGGCTCGCGGATCGTATTTCTCAACCGACAAGAAACTCTACCGTTCCGGCACATTTTCCCTCAATATTGCTCGCGATTACTATAAGCTGACGAGCACTAACAATGGCGAAAAGATCACTTATAACTTGTCGTCGTTGAATGGGCCGGTCGCGAGCGGCGATGTTCTGGCGGTGCGGGTGACGGTGAGCGGGGGCAAATGGAAATACCTGCTGGTGGAAGACCCGATTCCGGCGGGCACGGAATTCATCGAGCGCGACGAGCTCTATGAGGTCAACAGCAAGCCCTCCTGGTGGCGCAACTGGTATTCGCGGCGCGAATTCCACGATAACCGGGCTGCGATCTTTCAGGATTATTTCGATCAGCAGCGCGAGTATTTCTACCTGCTGAAGGTGGTGAACCCGGGGCTATTCCAGATCAGTCCGGCCTCCGTGCAGCCGATGTATCAACCCGAAGTGCTTTCGACCACCGATCCTTCCAGTCTGGAGGTGAAGTAATGCGCGATCTTTTCCATCATTCCGTCGCCATGCTGCGTAATCCTAAGTTGGTGGCGCTGCATCTGGTAGTCAATGCCGCGCTGCTGACGGCGGCCATCTTTTGGTTGCTGATTCCGGAAGCGCACGTGTGGCAGTTACTGTTCGCCGCCCTTTCGGCACTGCTGATCTTATTCGTCTTTCTCTGGCTGCACTCGGGTACACTGGCGTATGCCGCGGACCCCGCTCCGGAACAATTCAGCAACGCTTTTTCCGTCAAGATTGGCCGCCTGCTGTGGTTTCTGATTGGATTCGGCATTTTGTTCTGGTGCGTGCGCACGGTGGATGGATGGTCGGATTCGGTCGAGCAGATTTCCGGCTATATCTATTCAGGGGCACCGGACTGGCTGCGCCCGACGGCGGGAGATTCCGGCTATACGGCTGCCCTCGGGTATTTGTTTTCTATTGTGCAATGGTACGTACTCCCCTGCGTGTTCTTGCCGGTGATTGCGGCGCGGGTCGCGGGGGGTAGCTCGCTCCGAGGGCTTCGCACTTTGGGGCGGTGGCAATACTGGCTGGGGATGGCAGTAACTTCGTTGCTCGGGGTTTGGGTGACGAGCTTGATCGTTGGGTGGACGCCGGGAAGGACCCTAAGTCAGCAGACAGTAAGTCTGGTCATCCGACTGGTACTGGCCTATGCAATTGCAACGGCGGCGTGGCTGGCGGCGGCGGGGCTCGTGGGCTATTTTGTGGGGCCGGAATGTGCGACGAAAAGTGTTCCGCTCGACGGGTTGTGGGATCGGCTCGTCCCGGCAGGCCGCGCCTTTTGGGATCGACTCGTCCCGCCCGGCGGAGAAGGTCATTCGATCATCCACCATTGTCTCGCAGTGATTCGCGACCGCCGGATGGTCGTGCTCCAGCTCGTCGCTTGCATTGTTATGGCGGCTACATCCCGCGTGAGCACAGACACACTGGTTGATTTGGAAAGGATTTGGAAGCTGGTCGTGGCGATTATCGGAGGATTGCTGTTGCTGGCCGCATTCCTTTGGTCCTATTCGAGCACGCTCGTGTACGCCGCCGATCCGGCACCGGGTAAATTTCGCAGCGCTTTTCGCTTTGGCCCGCGGCGGATGGCTTGGTTATTAGCCGGCCTAGTTGTGCTGCTGGTGTCGACGAGCGGATCAGAGTATTTGCTATGGATGCTCAACGGAAATGACCGTTATTTTTGGTTGCTTCTTCATGTCACCCGTTTGACGTCCGGGTATCTATTGCCTTGCCTGGTGTTGCCTTGGATTGCAGTGAAGGTTGTGGGCAAGCGGCTCCGTGAAGGCCTGCGACCATTACGATGCTGGCGGTATTGGGCAGGCATGGTTCTTGTTATCTATTTGGCGCAATGGGTGTCGGACCAGTTATCGATAGGCCGTCTGGAAACAGGTTCGCTCTGGACGGAACTGATGGGGACGATTTGGCTTGCCTTGGCCGATCTTCCCCTCATAGTCGGTTGGGTATTGGTCGCCGGGCTACTTGGCTACTTTGTGGGTACGCGAGATGATGGAGCCCCCGCGAATGTTGTTGGGAAGGCCGCTTCGTAACCAGTCGATGATTTTCGCGCGGCCGTATTGGTGGTCGAGATTGCGCACCATCGCCGCCGCTTGGGCGTAGGCTCGCCGCATCTCGGCGTCGCTGCGGCGGGATGCGATTACCTGGTCAATTTCTGCGCCTGACATAGTCGCTTCGGCTGCCGTGGGCGGATCGCCTCCGAGGTAAACCACCAGCCCCTCGCGAAACCAGAGCGGCGTATCGCGCTTGGCGTTGCCTTCAACCAGCAGGTGCAGGAACTCGTGCCGCAGTATGCCGGGGAGTTTTGCGCGCAGAACGTGTGGCGGCTGCAAGCGGATGCGTTCATCGCGTGTAGTGGAGGCAATCCATCCGGGCTCTCCGGTGGCGTCGCGGAACATGGCCACGGTTGGGTAAACTTCGACGATTGGGCGCGTGCGCAGAGACAAACCGCTGCGCTCGGATGCCCACGCCAAGGCTGAAAGCGCAGCCGCGCGGACAACCTCGGTGTCACCGGAATTCACCACGCGCAGTTCGAATGATCGCGTTTGGGCTACGGTCCACGGGATGGCTTGCGCCGATTGGCCGATCGGCGCTCCGGGATAGTAGAAGGCCAGAATCTCGCGATAGCTCTTGCCCTGGCGCGCCATCTCGGCAGCTCCGGTCTGGCACAATCCCACGCCGTGGCCCACGCCTCTGCCAGTGAAGATGAAGTGATCTCCCTGCGTGGCGACTTCGTACCAATCGCTCTTGAGCGTGTTCCATCCCAAAGTCCGGCCGACGGCAAAGCGCAGGCTGGAAGCCGAGACGGGCGTGCCTTGTTGGGCACTGCCCACACTGAAGCGCAGAGTCCGCGCCCGGCCGGAGGGTGTGCGCTCGGCAACGGTGATGCGGTTCCAGCCCAGAGGAACGTGCAGGCCGGCGGCGGCGAGGGCGCGATCCAGATCGGCGCGCGCAATTTCGGAACGCCAGGGCTCGGTGGCGCGGACGCAATAGGGATCGGTGTGCGACGCGAGCGCCGGCGAGCTTTGATCCGGCCACACGGTCGCGGCGGCTTCGGTGCGTCCGCCGCAGTCTTTGTGGTAATAGGCTGCCAGCGGAGTGCCTTTGTCCCAGAGCAACTCTCCCGCGGTCTGGCGGACGGCGGAGACTACGGTGGGCTGGGGATCGAGACGCAGGTACTGGCAGTGGGTGGTGTCGCAGAAATCGAATCCTTCGTCTTTGTGGCGTTGGCGGAATCTTGCGGTGTAGGAACGAATCGCGACCGCCAAGGCTTTCAGGGCCTCGCCGGGCATGTTGCCCGCGGTTTCGCCTTGCAGAACGTCGGCGACATACTGCTCGACGGGGATGGAGGCGACAATGCGCAAGGCGTTGTCTTGGGCAGAAATTACGACCGCGCCTCGAATGTGCTGAGCGGGCGCGCTTGGGCTGACAATTCGAAAATCGCCATGCAATATCAGTTTTGTTGCAGCGCGGCCCGGTGCCTCAACGGAATTGCCGTGGGCGCGGACCGCAAATTCCGCGGTTAAATCTTGCCGCGACGAGTCGGCGCTTGACACGAGCGTCGTTCCCGCGTCCGGGTCGATCTGCACTTGCGACAGCCGATAGAGGGAGAGCAGATGGACGCGGACGTCTGGGGGTTGGGCACGGCAGATCGATGCCAACGACAGCAGCGCCGAGATCAGGATGAAGCGTTTCATGGGCGATGTTGTTCGTATGCCTGGAAGATTCGGCGCGCCAGATTGGCGGCTTCCACACTGCCGCGGCCGCGATCAACGAAGACGACTACGACGATCTCGGGTTTCTCGGCGGGGGCGAATCCGGCAAACCAGGCGTGGGTCTGGGGATTGGCGGGATCGCTGGCGGTTCCTGTTTTGCCGGCCACAGAAAGACGATCGGCCCTGGCATTGTGCGCCAAGCCATAATCGGTTGCCTGCCGCAGCCCTTCGAGAACTACCTTCTGCGCGGCGCTGGCGGACGATGGATCGAGGCGGGCGAGTTGCAGATAGGCCGACGCCAGCTCCATCGGAGTGATTTCGATTCCGGCCACGCCAATCGCCAGCAGTTGGCGCGCGGCCAGGCTTCGCGCGGTCGCGATGCGGCCCTGGCCCTCTCCGGGGAGCAGACCCGAGGGGCGCGTGAAGCCCAGCTCCATGAAGCGGCGTTCCAATTCACCCGGCTGGATTCGCTGGGCCGCGGTTACGAAGTAGGAATTGCAGGATAGTGCCAGGGCTTCTTCGGCGGTGAAGGTCGAGAACTGGGGTGGATGGGAGCAGTTCAGCCTTCTGCCCGCAATGATCAGGTTCCCGCGGCAGGCGATCGTGTCTTGCGGACGGACGGCTCCGGTTTCCAGCATCAGGGCCAATACGAATGGCTTGATTGCCGAACCGGGAGTGGCTACGCGCCGGGTCAGGACGGGAAGGTTGTGGGCGGCCAAGATGCGGCGGTCACGGACGCTTACGACGACGGCAGCGCCGGACTGGCCGCGGAATGCGAGGTCGATTGATGCTTGGAGCGCTGGCGAGGACGGGAATCCGTACGAAGAAGCGAGAAAGATTAGGCAGAGTGCCCCGCGCAACGGACGCAGCGTTTTTTCGGCCCGATTTTTGGCCCGATTTTCCGTCCAGGGACGAGCCGAGGGTCGCATAGAGACAGTTGCCGGTGTGCCAGCCATCGCATTCGAGTCTGACAAGGGGCGGGGAAATGAGCAATGAAAATCGGCGAAAAATGTTTGCCTCGGCATGGGAAGCTGAATGGGCCTTGCTGACAAGGGCGCGGCACTGCGGAGGCCAAGGAGGGGAAACGGCGCGGTGACGGCGAGTTCGTCAAGCGGGCCGGGAGCTGATATATAATGATCAGCTTGCCGGGATTTTTACCGTACTGTTTGCAGTAGTGTTTGCCGTAGGATGGGCGGGAGTAGTTCAGAGGTAGAACGCCAGCTTCCCAAGCTGGATGTCACGGGTTCGATCCCCGTCTCCCGCTCCATAAAATCAATCACTTACAGAGAATCAAGAAAAGCATTACAACACATCTTACAACTCTGCTAGACTTCCGTCATGCGCGAACAGCATGGTACCGTCCGTAAAATCGGGAGCAACTGGTTTGGGGCGTACTCGACTTGGCACCAAGACGAGGCAGGAGTCAAAGTCAGACGGCAACGCACGTACAAGATCGGTAGCGTCAAGGTATTGGCGAAGACCGAAGCCCGGAGAAAACTGCGGCTGCGTGTTGAGCAGGAATTAGGGTTGAGGCAAGACCGCCGAAAGACTTTGCAATGGTTTATTGAGAACCGTTGGCAACCGATGCGTGAAGGTAAATGGCGAGACAGCACAAAAGCAACGAATCTCGAAATCCTCAAGTACATCATTGCCAGATTCGGGAACGACAGTCTGGAAAAACTCGATTCGGTGAGCCTGCAAGTTTGGTTGAACGAAGCCGCAAAAAAGTACAGCGGGTCGGTTGTCCGTCATCTCAGAATTTTTATTAAGGCGATCTGTGCTGAAGCGGTCGAGCAGGATTTTCTTCACAAGAGTCCAGCCCGTTCGCTGGCACTACCGATTCTCAAGCCAGTAAAAAAAACCTACCTAAAAGTTCAACAGGTACGAAATTTGTTGTCGAAGGCGGAGGGTACCGACCTGATAATTCTGCGTCTGTTCTTTGGCACAGGACTCAGACCCTCAGAGTTGTTTGCTCTAGTGTGGAAAGACTTCGATGAAAAACACAAACTGCTTTACATCAACGAATCCATTTATCGCGGGGACATTCGGCCATATACGAAAACGACGGATTCAAACTCACCAAAAGAATTGACTCGTGTAAATCTGCCAGATTCATTAGTCGCCGACCTTAAAAACCTGCGGAAGACCACAATATTCCCAAAAAATGACGATTATATTTTTACAACTAAATGGGGTCACGCATGGTGGAAAGAAAACTGGTTGCGGCGGCAACTTGAGCCAATCCGCAAAGCCGCAGGTATCCCAAGAGTCAATTTCCAGATTCTTCGAAGGACTGTGGCAACGCTTGCTCAAACGCTCGGATCACGCAAGGACATTGCAACAATACTTCGACACAAGAACATCGACACAGCACAACTCAATTACGTCCAATCGCAACCTGAAACGGTACGGCTTACAAGTCAAAAACTGGCGGGATTGCTCGGTACTGGTACTGGCACAGCAAAACAGCCAAGTCGATTTGGTCGATTTGGACGATTTGAGGTGAACGATTCAGCCGACGACCTCTCCGCCAAATCACCCAAGTAGCCCATATCGGGCAGATCGGCCAAGTCAAAGCGTGACATCATGCAAGCGAGCACTCATTGATTCCTGCGTGGGGTTTTGAGTGTAATTGATTCCATAACAATGTCGGCTCCCACGCCCGAGTAGACTTTGGTGGTACCAAGCAACCAAGGCCCGGGAGAAAGGAGCCGAACAATGATCATTATAGGAGCAGATTACTGATGTCGCCGGTCATGCCGTGCACGAGGCTTATGTCACCGACGACTGTCCTGTCCAAAACTGGGTAAACCGGATTGTCCGGCCTGACTGAATCGGTCGGGGTTGCGAGAGCAACAACGGAGACCGGAATTACGATTCGCCACGTCATAACTTCTCCACAGGCAAGGCAGTTACTTCTTCGTCGTTTCTTCGCCGTCGACCACGATTTTCTTCCCGACGAGCTTAATCTTCCGAGCAAGCGAGAGGGCAGACGCATTTCCGATAGCAGAGTAGTCAAACCTCTTTGCAAACTCCTGATGAAGCTCTGTGAGATAGCGGCCTCGCGCACTGACCCAGCCGCCACAGCCAACCTCGCGGTTGAAGCGGGCAATGAGTTCTTCATCGCTCTCACTAGACAACCCCCATTCCGAAGCCTTCTTGTCGTCCTGATCTTTGTCCTGTTTTACAGCCTCTTTGCCAATCTGCTCGTAGAGCTTTTCCAAATACTTGACCTGCTGGTATTCCTCTCGGTTCAATCCTGCATACCGCGCATCTCGAAGCGTGTAGCTCGCACGGCTGTACATCGGGTGTTGGCGCATACTGTCGTCGACGAGGTCGAGGACTTCGAATATCTTCTCCCGCAAATCCATCAACGCTTGATAACTTTGCTGGGCCTTGCTGTACTCTTCATCGGACATCCAACTCAAGTCGCTCATTGTTTCCCCACTTTGTCGGTTTCGTGTGCTTCTTGGCTCCAATTCCGATGCAACGAACCGTCTTTGCTCTCGCTGGCGTCAGCGTCTCGCTCAACCGCAGCCACACCACGCGACGCGGCGAGAGCAGTCCGTAAAGTGTCGGTTTGCAACTCAGGCGTGTCGAGCATCTCAATCAGGTCGTCAAGTTTTCGCAATACGGACGCTTCCGTCTGCTGTTTCTGACGGTGGCGGAACTGCACCGTGTGCGTGATCGGTTGCATTGAACGGATTCGCAGTCGATTCATGCGAGCACCAGTCCGTCATTTTTCATCCGTTGCGCAAGCCCAAAAGCGTACCGACGTTCCACAATGAGCGCGTGCCCAAACCACTGGCGCTCGCCTTGGACGTGTTCGTCGATCCATGTCTTTGCGCGTGGACTGAGCGGGCAAAATGAATAGAGCGATCCGGCGTCGTGAACGAGAACGTCAGGAGTGGGACAGGGTTTAGAGACGGCGTCGTCTTGAAGTGAGTGCATGCCCACGGCTCCTTTGAGTCAAATGGGCATCAGTGACCTGACCGAAAAAACAAACGCCGCCCACAATCAGGCGGCTTCGTCGTGGAGAACTTTGCATTTCTGCCGCATCGGGCCGAAGCCCTATACCACCGTGCTCTCCAAGTCGGTTGGTCGCGCTTGCGCGCTGTCCTGATGCTACGAAAATTGTACCTGCGCTAGCGTTTCGATGACAAGGGCACGAAAGTGACCCGTAGTAATCGGTCAAGAATTCTACTATCGCCGCAGTCCCAAGCCAGAAGCCGGTGTTGCGGATGACAAGAACGCTGGGCTGGCATGGGAATTGCTACGAGGCGGTTTGGATCACGTCGAGTGCGACAGGATCAAGAAGGCGCTGCGGGAATATTGTGAGCAGGGCAAGCGGGCGCTGGTCAGATTGTTGGAGAAGCTCCGGTCGATCTCAAACTGACCTATATGACGCGGTTAAGCATAAATCTTAGCTTGCCCCGAGGCTGACTGACAGCCGAACAGGCGTCAAACGTCGAAGAGACCGGAAATACGAAAATCTTCAAGGGAAATAGTGTGCAGAGAGTGTGCTGAATTTCAAGACGGCAACAAGGGGATGTGGGCTAAAATCCCCCGGCTACTTGCATCTTGGGCTCTCCTGAATATTAAAGGGGTTAAAAACGGGCAGCTTGGTGGGCGGGAATCAACAGATTTCCGCTCACGGTTTCTATGTTTCGATCCCCACGCGCCAGATAACTGGCCAGGCACAAAAAACTGGGCAACTGTCGAACACGAGTCGTCGGCCCGCGTCAGGTCGTCCATGTATTCCTGCTGCAACCAGCGCAATGCTGGATCTTTATTTTCGACCGGCGATACAACTTGCGCCAGCGAAGAACTGGCGACCAAAAGACTGGGAGCTAGAACCAAGCCCAGAACAAGGCCGAATCTTCCGGCCCTATTTTTCCGCATAGACCATTCCGGAAGCATGATAGGGAGGATCGGAGATCAGGCGGATGTATGCAATCAGCGCCTCGATCTCTGTCTTGCTGAGAGTATAGCCGTACGGGGGCATCAACGCGGATTTGTTGAGCGCAGATCCACCGTGGCCGATGATGGCATTCAGGTCGGAGTCGCTCATCTTGTTCAGAGTGTCGCCCTCGGTGAACGAGTGCGGCTTTACCTCCAGGTTGTCATAATTCGAAACCCGCTCGGGCGAGGACTCAGGATTGTGGCAACGCGCACAATATTTATTGTCGAGCTGAAAGCCCACCTGCTCCTGATATCCGAGCGCAATTTCTTCGATCTTCAGTTCGGCGGTTTTCTGCGCTTTTGTTGCTGTGCGGGCGGTGAGTTGATACCGGCCTGCCATGCCGCCCAGAGCGACGTTCGTAGTGAGTTGTCCGCTGGAATCGGTCAGCCCGTTTTGAGGATCGAAGCTGACGCCCGCGGGTCCGCTGAACTCGACCAGCGCTCCAGTGACAGCCGCGCCCTGTTCGTCATTGACCTGCACGACCACAGGTTGAGCGAGCACCATGCCAGTCGCGCCCATCTGCTTGCCCCCACTCGACTCCACCAGCGCAGCACCGAGCGCAGCCGGTTTTAGCGCGGAGTTCGGTCCCGCCTTGTTTGTGCACCCTGCGCTGAAGAAAACGAGGGGGGTCATGAACAATGCCAGCCAGTGTCCGGTCACTTCATCTCTGAACATGTTATTTTTTTGCCCCCCGTTTGCTGGAGCCCTTCTGCGTCATCAGGAATGCGGTCAGAGCGCGGGCATCTTCGTCGTTCATGTTGCGGTTTGGTTCGATGGCGCCGGGCCGCATGGTTTGCGGGTCCTTCAGCCAGTGGTAAATCCACGCCGCATTCAGGCGCGAGCCTACTTGCGTGAGCGTTGGTCCGACGTAGCCTTTGTCGACCTTGGTATCAACGATGTGGCAACCCTGGCAGGCATACTTGGAATAGAAAAGCTGTCTCCCCTGCTCCACCTGAGCCGGCGGATACCCGCTGGCCGGCATCGAGTCGCGGTCGAATGCCGGAGTCTGATAGACGGTCATGATGTAGTCAGTGAGTTCTTTCGCGTCGTCATCGGAAAGATTGAACCTCGGCATGCGGCGGATCAGGGCCGGACGCAGCGTGCCAGGGCTCTTCAGGAACGCCAGCAACCACTGCCGCTGGACGGAGCTACCTTCCCAGGTCAGGTCGGGAGCCATGTCGCCGCCGCGACCGTTGATGGCGTGGCAACTGAAGCAGGCCAGGTCCGCCATAAGCTGTCCGGCCTTGCCCGCAGGTTCGTAATTCGACGGCGGCTTCGCCGCGACGGTCAGTGCCAGTGGCAAGTCATGGGCCCGCTCTGTGACCGAGAGCAGTGCGGTCGTCAACGCATCAATCTGCGCGGGTGCGAGGCTGAACTGTGGCATCTTCAGTGCCGCTCCAAACGAGCGCGGTTGCCGGATCTTGGCCGCAATGTAATCCGGTATGGCGTGCGCCATTCCGGGCAGAAAAATAATCTGCGTCAGCGGTTTGCTCCCGATGCGGGTCAATTCCGGCGCGAAGTTATCCGGCTTCTTGATGCCGCTGATCTCGTGGCATGAGGCGCAGCCGTATTCGGTGACCAGAAGCTTGCCGTGCGCAATCTGCTCCGGCGTGGCGGCGTCGAGATGCACGTTGGCCAGCAGATCGGAATCCGTCTTGTTCCCAAGGTAAGCAGTAAGCAGGGAAAGCTGCGGATCCGTGAAACGGTAGTGCGGCATGGCCGTTCCCGAATCGTAGACACGCGGATTGCGCAACCATGCCCACAACCATTCCGGCTTCGCCTTATTGCCGATCCGGGTCAGTTCTGGCCCGACGTCGCCGCCCACCACATTTCCGGCAGCGTTCTGCACGGCATGGCAAGAAGCGCAGAATGACTCGCCGTACAAGCTGGCCCCAGCCGCGGGATCTGGCGCCTTCTGGTCTTTATCCTTATTCTTACTGGCTGGGTTGACAGGTGCCGTGTCTCCGGCGATCGGTGTGCTGCTGGCGATCAGGAATGCCGAAATATCGCGCGCGTCCGGATCGCTCAACTTGAAATTCGGCATGGTCGCCGTGACGGCGTAGGCCTGAGGATCCTTCAACCACGCATAAATCCATTCCCGTGTGGTCTTGTCGGCGATGTGCTCAAGTGAAGGCGGATCATCGGTCGGCTTGATCGCGCTGCCATCGGGCAGTTTGATGGTGTGGCAATGCACGCAGCCATATCGCGCCAGCAGATTGCGTCCCAGGTTCAGTTGCGGCGTGCCGGTCAGAGGAGCGCGATGGCATTGCCCGCACGAAGATTGGACGTACCGCGCCGGCAGGATCGGCTGCTCCCATGCCTCCGTGCTGCTGTGGGCTTCCTCGACGGTGGTCGCAGGGCCTTGCCCACGGTGACACATGACGCAGCCGAACTGGTCAAGCGTGTGCGGGATTACCGGATGCCGGCGATACGGCTGGGGCATGTTGGCATCGCCCAGGCTCGCTTCTTTCAATCCGGCGTGACAGGTGGTGCAGCGATCTACCACTCCGAGCTGAGGAATCCATATCTGCTGGATGCCGTCGTGGAAGTGGCGCTGCAGTGTCACCGCTTCTCCCCGGCTCCGAATCAGCGCCGAGTACTGATTCTGGTAGTGACGCCATTCACTGAAGTAATTCTTGGCCGGTGCAATGGCCAGCGAAATCAATAACAGCAGACTGACCACGCCAAAAGCGCGAGCCGGATCGCCGAACCATCTCTGCCACAGAGAAGACAGCGCGTTCTTCAATCAGCTCCTCCAGGGCAGCACCCAGGACCAACCCGGGCCGCGAAAGAAAGTACCAACCGCCGTGAGCACGACCAGTTCGAACAGAAACCAGGTCATGATCCAGTATGAAAGTGGTTTGCCGGCCAGATAACGACGGAAAGCCGAAGTCGACTGCGGAGAGCTTTGCGCCGCCAGCACCATCAACCCGGCGACGATCAGAGTCGGCACCAACGCCACGTACACGTCAAACAACAACAAGAACAAACAGAGCGCAGCCGCAGCCAGATAGAAAATGAGCAGGCGACGCTTGCGATCCTTCAGGAATAAACCTTCGGCTTCGACGTTGATGTTGAAATACGGAATCACAATCAGAGCGATCACGACCAAAGTCGGAACCAACACACCCGCGACCACCGGAGGAAAATAGTGCAGCATTTCCTGCAAGCCAAGGAAGTACCACGGCGCCTTGGCGGGGTTGGGCGTATGCGAAGGATCGGCAATGCCCTCCAGGGGAGCATTGAACAGAAGAGAAACGCAGGCCAACCCAATCGCAAGCACCTCGATGGCGACGATGGCGCGGAAGAGGACTTCCGGATAGGTTTGCACCTGATCTTCGTCGGTAACCTTGACCTGCGCCGAAGTGCGCCGGGTGACGAAGACAACACGCGTCGGCGACTTGCGGGCATTCGACATGCCGGCGATGAAATCTTTCGGATCGGTCGTCTTATCGCTAATCGTCTTATCGCGAATTGGATCGGTCATTGGCTATTGCGCCCCCTTCGCGGCGGCTGGGACGGGTTCAGCCGCGACCCTTCCTGGCTCGCTTTGGTGGGCGTAGAGGCCGCCGTCCTTGCGAATGCGCCAAAAGTGGACTGCGACAAAAAGGATCGCCACCAGGGGCAGAATCATGCAGTGCAGCACGTAAAAGCGCAGCAGGGCGTTGGCGTTCACCACGTTGCCGCCGAGCATGAGGAAGTGAACCTTGTTGCCCATCACGGGGACGGCCGATGCGATATTGGAACCCACCGTGATCGCCCAAAAGGCCAACTGATCCCAAGGCAGCAGATAGCCGGTGTAGCTAAGCAGCAACGTAATCAGCAGCAGGATGACTCCAATAACCCAATTGAACTCGCGCGGCGGCCGGTAGGCTCCGCGGTAAAACACCTTGAAGAGATGCGCGAACACCAGGAAGACCATGGCATGCGCGGACCAGCGGTGCAGATTCCGTAGAAATAATCCGGAGGAAACTACAAACTGTAGATCCTTCGTGTCCGCGTAGGCCTGCGGCACCGAGGGATGGTAATAAAACATCAGGGGAATGCCGGTGGCGACCAGTATGAGAAACGTTCCGAAGGTCAGGGTGCCCAGATACCAGGTCGTGCTGAAGCTGAGCATCCGGGTCCGCACCTTGGTGGAGAAAAGGTGCAGGAATACGTTCTGCTGCACGGCGAGAGCCCGGTGCAGAGTACTCGATCCGGTCCCGCTGCGGAACACCGAACGCCAGACCCGCGTGCCGCGCAACTCCTCGAAATAGTTCGTGATTGTTTTCGCCACGCTCACACCCTCACAAACTGCATAGGACGAATAGTGATGGAACGGTCGACCATCAGATCACCCTCGTCGCTGATCGAGGTCTGCAGCCAGGGCAGCGGCCTCGGGGCCGGGCCTTCAATCTTGACCCCGTAACGCGTGAACTTGCTGCCATGGCAAGGGCAAGCGATGATTCCCAACTCAGGTTTCCATGCGGTCAGGCAGCCAAGATGGGTACAGACGGCACTCAACGCGAAAAAACCTTCTTGCGCATGGATAAGATAAATTCCTGCGTTTACGTCCATCGTCACCGAATCGACCGCATAATTTTCCGGTTTGCCTGCATTGACGATGGGAGAAGGCTCGTACAAGACATTCGGCGAGAGAAACTGGTAGGAGAATGCCGCCGTGCCGGCAGCGGCGATGCTCAGCGATCCCAATCCCAGTTTCACGAAAAAAGCGCGTCGGTCGAACTCGTTGCCCGGTTGCGAGCCAAGCCCCGAGCCACCTTCCGCCGGCGTGTTCTTTTTTTCTTCGGACATTCTTTTACCTCGAACGCTTACTTCGAACCCTTACTTCTGGACTCCAGCCGTAACCGGCGATCTTGGTCTGAAGGGTCCATCGATGGCTTCCACCGAAATCAATCCAGTCGGCTCGGCGGAAACCAAATTGTATGACTCCATGGTGATGGTGCTGACAGGACAGCGCGCGGCGCAGAGCCCGCAGCGAACACAGCGAGTTTCGTCTTTCAGCATGGCCGACCCGGTCACGATGCCGAGTTCGTCGGCCGCGACTTCGTCGAGTTCCACCCCAAACAGTTCCTGGTTCTCTCGAATCTGCTGCACCGCGTCGGGCTCGAACTGGATGCGATCCAGGGACACGAGCGACAGGCAGTTCTCCGGGCACACATCCACGCAACCGCCGCACAGGATGCACATGCTCCCGTCTTCCGGGCTGCCCTCGAAGACCGTGTTTACCCAGCAGTGCAGGCAACGCTGGGCTTCTTCCATCGCCGACGCAGCGTCGTAGCCGACTTCGACTTCAGTCACTCCGGTGCGGCGCTCCAGCGGCAACATGGGTATGGGCGGGCGAACCAGGTCCAACAACTCCAGCGGCATACTGTGGCGCTTAAAGACCTCAACTTCGACAATGGGATCCGGGTGTCTTTGACCACGCAAGAACTCATCAATGCCGACCGCAGCGCGCTTGCCGTCAGCCACGCTATCGATGATCAGACGCGGGCCGAAAACGCAGTCCCCACCGCCAAAGATTCCGTCCGCCGAGGTCATCAACGTTCGCGGGTTCACCGCGATCAGCCCACGGGGAGACAGTTCCACGCCGTCTGCAGGTTTGAGAAAGTCCAGGTTCGGCGCCTGGCCGACCGCCATGATAATGGTGTCGCACTCCAGTTGCGTTTCACTGCCCTCATAGAACGCAGGATTGAAGCGCTTGTTCTGATCGAAGACCCATTTCGTCTTCAGCGTCTCGAGCGCCACAACCTTGCCATCTTTGCCAATCATGCGCTTGGGACCCAAGCCGGGATGCATAACGATGCCTTCCGTTTCGGCCTCTTCAATCTCTTCCAGCGCCGCCGGCATTTCTTCGCGTTTTTCGAGGCAGACGAGATGTACTTCCTGCGCTCCCAGGCGAAGAGCAGAAAGTGAAACATCAACCATCTCTTTCGTGGCCACGGCGCTTACACTCTCCAGCGAAGGCTCCAGGTCTTCTACTCCGGCGACGTGCTGCCGCACCACTTCGCGAGCCGCCGAACGCGCCACGTCCATGGCCACGTTGCCGCCGCCGATCACGATAACTTTTTTGCCGATGGTGAACTTGTAGCCGAGATTCACGTTGAGCAGAAAATCAATGCCCTTGTAAACGCCATCCAGGTCAACCCCCGGAATGGTGAGATCGCGGCTGCGATGCGCGCCCACGGCGATCAGCACCGCATCGAAGCCCTGATGGCGCAGGTCGGAAACCATGAAGTCGCGCCCGGCCGCCTGATTGAGCTTGAGAGTGATGTCGCCGGTCGCCAGGATTTCTCGCACCTGCGCTTCCACCACGTCACGAGGCAAGCGGTACTCGGGAATGCCGAGGTAAAGCATTCCGCCGGCCACAGGAGCGGCTTCGAAAATCGTGACCGAGTAGCCCATGAGAGCCAGGTCATGTGCCGCTGATAGTCCGACCGGGCCGCCGCCGACCACGGCGACTTTGAAGGGCAGCTTGTTCTGACCCCGTCCCGCGTTGATGTCAACCGGACGCTTCGATTCAGGGCCGTGCCGCTCCGTCAGAAAGCGTTTGAGCGCCCGTATTGCGATGGGCCGATCGATATCTCCACGGCGACAGGCAGTCTCACAGGGATGCGCACAGACCCGACCGCAGATGCTCGCCAGCGGGTTGGGATCGCGGGCAAACTTGTAAGCTTCCTCAAACCGCCCTTCCGCGATGAGCGCGACATATCGGCCCGCGTTCGTGTGGGCTGGACAAGCCATCATGCAGGGAAAGTTGGTGTTCAACCAATCCCTGTCGACCTTCTTGTCTTTGAATCGCTTCAGCAAGATGGCAATCCCCAGTGCGTTCGTTTGGTGGAGAGCATTCTACCTGAAGTGGCGGGGAGCGGACGTGGCCGCCCGCTCCTTAGTTTTCCTACTTGCTCAGCGTGAAGTCTGCTTTGCTGGCGCCCGCCACAGTGACCGGCTTGGATTGGTTCTTGGCGCCTTCATGCCACACGGTTACGGTGTAGCTGCCGTCGGGAACGTCTTTGATCTTATAACTGCCGCTGTCGTCGGTTTCGGCAAAATAGGGAGTTGGGCTGACAATGATATATCCGGCCATTTCCGGGTGTACATTGCAGAGCAGTGGCACGACTCCAACCTTATCGAATGTAAAGGGACGCTTCTCACCCTTGGGCCACGTCCCGAGATTGTGTCCTGCCTTCTTGTCTCCGGCGATAGCGGTCCAGAAGACGTTGTGTTGCACATTATCGCTATTCAGGAACTCAACGGTCGTGCCTTGTTGTACGGCCATGATGTGCGGCGCAAAGACCAGCCCCTTTTGATCCATGACCGGGTGCTCTTTGGGAGCGGGAAACGTTTTGCCCGCAATGGCGTCGACGTAAACCACCGACTGGCCCTTCATTCCAGTAACTTTTCCCTCGATATCGCCGGCCCACGCTGCCGTGCACAACCCGGCTATCAGTACCGCCAATATGAATCCCTTGTATCTCATTGCGTTGTTCTCCTTTGCATTTGTGATTGGTAAATTGCTCATGTGCGCGTCAGAAAAGGAATTTCGCGTCCAGGTAAACGGTATTGTTGGCGCTCGCGTTACGACCGAAACTATCGTAGTTGGTCGCGCCGCCATTGAAGCGAGTATATGCGGTATATTGGGCGGCGAGTTGCAGATTCTGCCACGGCCAATACGAGACGGTTGCGGAATATCCGGCGCTTCTCGGGTCGCCATTGGCGTTGCCAGTCACCGGAATCATTCCCGGATACAGATTGGTATCGGCCGTGCCCTCGGTAATGAACCAAGCGAAAGTGCCCGACAAGCGATTGCCGTAATGGAATTCGGCGTTGGGCATGAAAGTGTTTAGATGGTGCCCGCCCGGTGAGGCTGCACCCACACTGGCGCTGGCTGCCAAATTGGAATTTTCGCGGATATACGTGCCGCGCAGCGATAGCACGTCCTTCCGAAATAATGTCCGATCATATTGAGTGTCGAAGGCCCACTCCGTGTACCCATCTTCGAGGCCGGTTATATTTTGGGGGGTGGTCTTCATGTGCATTCCATAGCTGCCGATCTCAAACTGCGTCGTCCCGGTCGATTCCTGCCAAGCCACGCGCCAGTATGGCGCAACCCCGCGGATGTTGAAGGGAAAACCAACTCCTGGATTCGGCTGAGGACCGCCTACGTGTTCCGAACGATAAAGCGCTAGGTCCAGATAGAGATGACTATTCCACATCGCATAACCACCGAATCCGGCAACGTCCTGCGCCAAAGGTCCATTAATGATGGCAGCAGCGTTGGGAGTGGGTGCAACATCGCTGGCGACCCACGGGAAACCCCATGCCGGCGTACTGTTCCAGAGGTCCTCTATGGTCGGATTGTTGTTGAGGTCCAAGCCGTAAACCAGTTCCTTGCCACTCAATTTCGTTTTATTCGCGTAGCGGATATCTGTGTTATCCATGCTGAAATGGTCGGCTTGGGTGTCGTAAGTCACTTGAAGGAAGCTGCCGACCTTGCTTGTCCATGCCCCAGCCAGAAAGAGCGAGATATCTTGAGGGAATTCAAAATTGCCATTCTGGGTCGGCGTCAGTGTATACGTCGGTGGTGGCGTTGGATTGGTGGCTACGCTCGGCACCGGTGACTTGGTTGCGGTAAATGAGGTCTCAAGCATTACGGAAAGAGGCAGCGAAGCGAGAAGATCAAGCGCTGCGTGCGTTTTGCTTCCCTCCGATGTCACGGTTTTGGTCTGATCCCCTCTATCCACGTAACCGAGCAGCTTGAACCGTCGTCCGCCAGGGTTGAGTTCCGGAGGCGTGTAATGGCAGCCACTGCACGCCAAGCCCGTTTGCCGCGCATAGCTAGGAACCGCCAACGCGCTGGGCGGATTCAATGCGGCAAGAAACAGCAGAACCGTGATTGGAACGGTCGCAAGAAGAGAGACCGCCGCTTTTTTTGTCTGGAATCTCATTTTTTGTATAGAAAACAGCGCTGATTGTTGCCACATACGCCGTATATCCATTTTGATCGCCTCCCTTGGCGGCCCGAAGGCTAGGTCGTTGGCCCACGTCTTAATTAGGACGCTACTGATTCGTCAGCTAGTCAAACAGTGACTTTCGAGGTTCGCCTGCTGGTCGATGAGCGGACGGCCCGCGGGTTGAAGACACCCGATTTTATGAACCCAAGCCCAAGCAATGGAAAAAAGCCTCGCGCGTGGGAGGCTTTCAATGCCCCCCCAAGAAGCTTGTTCAGTTCACCGTCGCGGTCGCTTGCGCCATCTCATTCGTGGTGTGCTCTTGCGTCATCCTGAGCGCGGTCCCCACGTCGTTCGGTGCGACAATGGCGTAACGCCGGAACATCGAATCGGTCTTGCGCCCGGTGATCTGCATCGCTCTCGCAAGCGGCACGGTATGGGCTTCCGGAGAATAAGAAGAGGCTGGTGAACAGATGTTGCCCACAGGGCATCGTTGAATTGAACCAGACTTTGGGAGGAAGCGGAGGCGGCATATCCGGGTCCGATTTCGATCCTTCCGGCGCGACGTTTTTGCGGGGTGCAATTTGGGTTACGAAGCACGCCGTCCGGCAACTGGGATCATATGTCGCTTTGCTAGGGCCTCAATTTCCGGCTCGGTCACCGCTGAGAGGTCTGCGCTTTCTGTAGCGATGACCCGTCGAGAAATGTCGGGATGATGGGTCTTCAAGTATTCTTTCAAGAAGTCGGCGGCGTTGCTTTTTCCAGTGGCGTGACCGATCAGGACGATCTCATTCGCCGGAGTGATATCTTTCGCGATCTCCTCATAAAACGAATCCTCTTCGGGTACGCGCTCGCCCCGGTAGTGCGCTTCCTTTCGATGAATCAGATGATGATGGAAATTGTAAGGATCGTAAGGTTGCACTTTATGTTCGTCTGCTGGACGACTTCCACCGAAATCCTGGTAGACATGGGCGGCGTGGTGGTCGATGACGACAATCATCCGGTGGGCTGGGCCGGTTCTTCTGCGTGTGAACCTGATTTATGCAGAGCTGGCCCGGCTTCCTTCAAGAATTTACGCAGCCGAGAAACTTCCTCCAAACCAAGATCATGTGTCTGCGGCCTCTTGAAAAAGACGCGTTGGCTGCCGACGCGAAACACAAATTCATCGCCTCCATGCGGCTGGACCTCGCCCAGGTGCTCGACCAGTTCGACAGCCTCACTCCAACTCAGGTTATGGGGTAGCTTGCCGTTGAGAAGATTCTGGTACAGCGATTCGAGGTGCTTGCTCATAGTGTGTTCTCCCTCACAAAAAAGAGTTTCTAAGCTCGATCAACGTGCATCTCGAACGATTGCGATCAAGCAAGAGGTAAAGGGAGTAAAGCGTCAAGTCTTCTTCGCCTTCACGGGAGGCACCAGAGCGACAGCGGCCTCGGTCGTGAGCAGAAGGAAAGTGAATGTCTCCTGTAGGTACAGACGGACCACGGCATCGTTGTGGTTGAGGTAGCCGATGGAGACGTCCTGCCCGATGTGTAGTTCGAAATCTCCACCACGAGTGGTTAGCACGAAAGCGCCGGCGATGGCGGGCGCCCAGATAATTTGATCTTTGACCAGCCGCTTGACGTGCTCCAACACAGGGTATCCGTGGTCGCTAGTTTCGGCGAGTGCGGTGTAGGCGTCGGTGCCGAGGAGCACCGAGTAGGGGCCATTGACCCCGACGAGACGCAACTGGCTCAAGCTTTGAGCGATGGCATCGGGGTACTCGCGAACGTCGGCAGGAAGCGTCTTGATGGGATTGCTGGTGCCCTGGCGGATGCCCCCAATGCCGGCGGCGGCATACCCGTCGAATATGGCGGCGTCCTCGGCAAAGGCGATCTGGCGCGCGGCGTGCTTTGCCGGTTGCCAATCGGAGTCGTTCGCGCCCCGATCGACATCATCGATCGCTTTGCGATCCAGTTCGAACGGAACACGTAGCTCGACTAGCGCCTTCACCTCTCGCTGGCTCGCGACGATGCCTTTCGCCGGTGCGGCGATTGTCCTCAGGTGGCCGGTGCCGATCGCAGAAAGCGCAGTGCCGGCTGGTCCTTTTAGGTCGACGACGCGGCGTCCGGCGAGATAGCGCTTGAGCGTCCGTGATGTTTCCTCTTCGATCTGAGCCCAGGCGGAATCGGAAATGGGCGCAAGTTCACGATGGAAATTATTCATGTGGTACGTCTCCTTTGAGAGATCCGATGCCGAGCGAACCCTCGCGCACCGATCGATCGGATGAAGATGGGATGGATGGAGAAGGTTCGACACCCGCGGGCGCCGCAGGGGATTCCGCAATCGCAGGCTGGGTTTGGTCTTCGGTCACGTTCTCCAGAAATGTCGCCGACGGCACAAAGAACAGGTTTCCGGTCACGGCGCGGCTGAAGTCGAGCAGCCTGTCGTAGTTGCCGGGAGGGCGCCCGATGAACATGTTCTCGATCATCCGTTCGATAGTCCGGGGCGAACGGCTGTACAATCTGCGGAAAAAGTCGCTGATTTTATTTGCGCGGCTTTTCGAACGTTCATTTTTCGCTGCGGATCGTGTTTTTGACTTCTCCCGGGCTATCTCGCCCGGCCATTTTGCCTCCTCGAAACACAC